>NZ_JBEXYD010000021.1:0-111699 GCF_040630735.1 Kitasatospora sp. NPDC005748 | reverse complement strand
ATGTCGCAATCCACACCGAGCCAGAAGGCCCTCACTCATTTCAAGATCACCACGCCGTGAGCCCCGTCACCAACCTCCGTGGTCAGTACACCTAGCCCTAGCCGCGCGGGCGGCGGTGGGACGGCGCTGTCGGCGTCACGCCCTACGCTGGCTCCATGGCTGAGCAGGAGCAGGTGGAGGCGGCGCCGCGGACCCCCGACGACGCGCTGGGGTACGAGCACGCCCGGGACGCGCTGCTGGAGGTCGTCCGGCAGCTGGAGAACGGCGGCACGTCGCTGGAGGAGTCGCTGGCCCTCTGGGAGCGCGGCGAGCAGCTGGCGAAGGTCTGCCAGCGCTGGCTGGACGGCGCCCGGGCCCGGCTGGACGCCGCGCTGGCCGCCGAGGAGGGCGGGGCCGCCCCGGAGTGACACGTGTCACACACCCCCGGGGAACAGTTGAATCTTCACTCATGTTGGGATCCAGTGATCGGCGCCGCCGGTCGACCGACGAACCCCGTCCCGCATGAGGTGCAGACAAGCATGACCACCGACGCCCTGGTACTCGACGCCGCCGCTCAGGACCTGCTGTTCCGTGACGCCCGCACGGCGAACACCTTCACCGACGAGCCGGTCTCCGAGGAGCAGATCCAGGCCATCTACGAGCTGGTGAAGTTCGGCCCGACCGCGTTCAACCAGCAGCCGCTGCGCGTCGTCCTGGTCCGATCGGCGGAGGGCCGCGAGCGCCTCGTCCAGCACCTGGCGGACGGCAACAAGGCGAAGACCGCCGCCGCGCCGCTGGTCGCCATCCTGGCCGTGGACAACGAGTTCCACGAGGAGCTGCCGACCCAGCTGCCGCACTTCCCGCAGGCCAAGGACCTCTTCTTCACCGAGCGTCCGGTGCGCGAGTCCTCCGCGGTGCTGAACGGCGCCCTGCAGGCCGGCTACTTCATCATCGGCGTGCGCGCCGCGGGCCTGGCCGCCGGCCCGATGACCGGCTTCAACGCCGAGGGCATCAACAAGGAGTTCTTCGCCGACGGCGAGCACTCGGTGCTGGCCGTGGTGAACATCGGCAAGCCGGGCGAGGACGCCTGGTTCCCGCGTTCGCCGCGCCTGGCCTACGACGAGGTCGTCACCACCGTCTGACCGGTGGCACGCAGGAAGGGCCCGCACCGTTCGACCGGTGCGGGCCCTTCCGCGTGTTCCGCCGCCGCCGGGCGGCCGGCTCCGGCCGCCGCTTGGCTACTTGAGCGCCTGCGCCAGCTCGGCCAGCTCCTCGTACGAGGCGGTGCCGGTGAGCACGGTGGTGCCGCCGCCGCTCTGGAAGGTGAGCGCGCGGGACTTGCCGCCCTGGATCCGCTCCCAGACCCGCCCGGCCACCTCGGAGCTGCCGTCCGGCTTGCCGTCGGCCACCAGCGAGCCGACCAGCGAGCCCGGGGCGATGTCGCTCTGCTCGACCGCCGCGTACTGACCGGCGGGGGTGACGAAGCCCAGGTGCCAGGCGTTGCCCCGGCCGCCGCCCAGCGACGCCGGGTCGTACTTGACCGAGGTGGCCCGCCACTTGTCGGAGAGGCCCTCCGGGGCGAGCAGCGGGTACGGTGCGGCGCGCTTCGCCGAGGCCGCGGCCACCTTGTACTCGACCGTGCGCACCCCGTCGCCGCCGGCGTCGTGCGGCAGGAACAGGTACCCGACCCAGACCACCAAACCGACGGCCAGCATCGACAGGACCATGTCCCGTACCGACTGCCGGCTCCTCATGCCCTTGCTCTCTCCAGCCACCCCCACATGGTGACTCATCCCTTACGGGACACCGGCACCCGGGGGTGCCCACGTACGGGTGATCCGGGACGAACGGGCCGATTCCGACCGGGGGTGGCGACCCGCGCCACAGACAGTCATCTCTTGGGCAGATACGATCGCAGGACCCTCACCACGGCGTTCGACCTGGCAGTAGTCGGGCGCTTACTGGCCGTCGCGTACAGAGAGGTAACGACGATGACCACGCAGTACCCGCACAATCTCCCCAGCGCCCTTGAGGTCGCTCCCGAGGCTCCGGACCGGAACCTCGCGCTCGAGCTCGTCCGGGTCACCGAGGCGGCCGCGATGGCCGCCGGCCGCTGGGTCGGCCGTGGCGACAAGAACGGCGCCGACGGCGCCGCCGTCAAGGCCATGCGCACCCTCGTCTCCACCGTCTCCATGAACGGTGTCGTCGTCATCGGCGAGGGCGAGAAGGACGAAGCACCGATGCTCTACAACGGCGAGCGGGTCGGCGACGGCACCGGCGCCGAGTGCGACGTCGCGGTGGACCCGGTCGACGGGACCACCCTGACCGCCAAGGGCATGAACAACGCCGTGGCCGTCCTGGCCGTGGCCGACCGCGGCACCATGTTCGACCCGAGCGCCGTGTTCTACATGGACAAGCTCGTGGCGGGCCCGGAGGCCGCCGAGTTCGTCGACATCACCGCCCCGGCGGCCGTCAACATCCGCCGGGTCGCCAAGGCCAAGGGCAGCGCCGTCGAGGACGTCACCGTGGTCATCCTCGACCGGCCGCGCCACGAGGGCCTGGTCCAGGAGATCCGCGAGGCGGGTGCCCGGATCAAGTTCATCTCCGACGGCGACGTGGCCGGCGCCATCATGGCGGCCCGCGAGGGCACCGGCGTCGACCTCCTGATGGGCATCGGCGGCACCCCCGAGGGCATCATCGCGGCGTGCGCGATGAAGTGCATGGGCGGCGTCATCCAGGGCCGGCTCTGGCCCAAGGACGAGGCCGAGCGCCAGAAGGCCCTCGACGCGGGCCACGACCTGGACCGGGTGCTCACCACCGACGACCTGGTCAGCGGCGAGAACGTGTTCTTCGTCGCCACCGGCATCACCGACGGCGAGCTGCTGCGCGGCGTGCACTACCGCCAGGAGACCGCCACCACCAGCTCGCTGGTGATGCGCTCCAAGAGCGGCACGATCCGGGAGATCCACTCGACCCACAAGCTGTCCAAGCTGCGGGCGTACAGCGCGATCGACTTCGACCGCGCCAACTGAACCGGCTCCCGGCCGCGTTCCACCGCCCCGCGGCTTCGGCGAAATCCCCCTTCGCCGAAGCCGCGGGGCGTTCGCGTACCGCGGGGCGCTGCTCGGGTACCACCGGGCGTCTCGCGTACCGCCCGTCGCCCGGTCAGCCCGGTCAGCCCGGTCAGCCCGCGATGCGGCTGCGGGCGGCCGGGATCCGGGCGGCCTCGTGCAGGTCCGTCTCCCGGCGCCGCCGGCGGGCCAGCACCACCCGGCGCTCGGCGGCCGTCAGCCCGCCCCACACCCCGTACGGCTCCGGCTGCGCCAGCGCGTGCTCGCGGCACTCCAGCAGCACCGGGCAGCGCGCGCAGACCTGCTTCGCCTGCTCCTCGCGCGAGAGCCGGGCCGCCGTCGGCTCCTTGGAAGGGGCGAAGAACAGGCCCACCTCGTCCCGCCGGCAGGCCGCGCCGGTGTGCCAGGGATTGTCGTCGCCCTGCGACTGGGCAACCGGCGGGCGCTCCAGCACCCGGGCGGCGGCGACGGGCGAAGTGGTGCGGGACTCGATCGGATGCAGCACGGCCGTACTCCTGACGAGGCTCTCGGACACGGGGAAGCTCGCTCCCCTGTCCGGCTGCGAGCCCCCGCTCTTCACCCCCCGAGCCGGCCTCAGGCCGCCTCCGGTGCGCAGCCGTACAAGAAGCGATGTGCGAGAGGAACTACCCTGCCGCACCGCGATTCATGCACACTGCACGCAATCGACTACAGCCTGCACTCGCCGCAACACCGAGTGCCCGGGCGGGAGTTGTTCCCGCCCGGGCACTCGGTCCGGCCCTGCGCAGGTCAGCGGCCCGCAGCGGGCCCCTAGTCGGTGCCGAGCTGCTTGCGCACCCACTCCTTGAGCTTCTTGCCCTTGCGCGGCTTCGCCTCGCAACCCCCGAACACCGCGGCGCCCTTGACCCGGACGACCGGCGCGTACGGGTCGGCCGCGGTCTGCTCCTTGACGTCGAAGCCACCGAAGATGCCGACCCCGCTGCCGTGCAGGCTGACGTTCTCCGGCACCTTGATCTCGACGCCGCCGAAGATGGCGATCACCTCGATCTCCACCTCGGGCGACTCGAAGACGGCATCCGTCAGGTCGATCTCGACCCCGCCGAACGCCGCGACCGCCCGCAGGTGCGAGCCGACCCGCCAGCGGCCCCGGCGGGAGGCCCCGCCGAAGATCGCCACCATGGTCGGCGCCTCGTGCCGCGCCGGCAGCCGCACCGGGCCGGACGGCCGGGCCTCCGGCGCGCCCAGCGGGGCCTTCTCGAAGGAGATCGACCGGTGCGCGGGGAGGTCCCGGGTGAGCGGCACGAGGTCGCCCAGCGTCTTGGCCCCGTAGGCGGCCTCGATCCGCTCGGCGTGCTCGTCCACGTTCAGGCGGCCCTCGGCATAGGCGTCGCGCAACAGCTCCGCGACCCGCTCGCGGTCGGCGTCCGAGGCCCGCATCTCGGCCTCGGCGACCGGGGTCCGGTCGACCCGGGCGGGCGGCTCGCCCCCCGGCTTGGTGATGGCTACGGGCGACTGCCCCTGGTCGTCCTGCGACGGCGAGTTGTCCACGGCCCAAGCCTAGTCAACCGGGCAAGTCCCGTACGCGTGTACGAGTGACCCCGGTCACGCAGGCCGACCTGTCCGCGTGCGACGTTCCGGCGGGTCCTACCCTTGAGGGTGCTTCGCCGACGCAGCCGCATCACTGGAACACTAAGGACCGCCCCCATGGCTCCCACGCCGGATTTCGAGTACAGCGACCTGCTCCCCCTGGGCGCTGACCCGACCCCGTACCGCAAGCTGACCTCCGAGGGTGTCTCCACCTTCGAGGCCGGCGGTCGCACCTTCCTCCAGGTCGAGCCCGAGGCCCTGCGGCTGCTCACCGCCGAGGCGATGCACGACATCTCGCACTACCTGCGCCCCGCCCACCTCGCCCAGCTGCGGCGCATCCTGGACGACCCGGAGGCCAGCCCGAACGACCGCTTCGTCGCGCTGGACCTGCTGAAGAACGTCAACATCTCGGCCGGCGGCATCCTGCCGATGTGCCAGGACACCGGTACCGCGATCGTCATGGGCAAGCGCGGCCAGTCCGTGCTGACCCGGGGCGGCGACGAGAGCGCGATCGCGCACGGCGTCTACGACGCGTACACCAAGCTCAACCTGCGGTACTCGCAGATGGCCCCCGTGACCATGTGGGACGAGAAGAACACCGGCAACAACCTGCCGGCCCAGATCGAGCTGTACGCGACCGACGGCGACGCCTACAAGTTCCTGTTCATGGCCAAGGGCGGCGGCTCGGCCAACAAGTCGTACCTGTACCAGGAGACCAAGGCGATCCTGAACGAGGCCAGCATGCTCTCGTTCCTGGAGCAGAAGATCCGCTCGCTCGGCACCGCCGCCTGCCCCCCGTACCACCTGGCCATCGTGATCGGCGGCACCAGCGCGGAGTTCGCGCTGAAGACCGCCAAGTACGCCTCCGCGCACTACCTGGACAACCTGCCGACCGAGGGCAACGCCCGTACCGGGCACGGGTTCCGGGACCTGGACCTGGAGGCCAAGGTCACCGAGCTCACCCAGCGGATCGGCATCGGCGCGCAGTTCGGCGGCAAGTACTTCTGCCACGACGTGCGCGTCGTCCGGCTGCCGCGGCACGGCGCCTCGCTGCCGGTCGCGATGGCCGTCTCCTGCTCGGCCGACCGCCAGGCGCTGGGCAAGATCAACGCCGAGGGCGTCTTCCTGGAGCAGCTGGAGACCGACCCGGCGAAGTACCTGCCGGACACCACCGACGAGCACC
The DNA here is from genome assembly GCF_040630735.1 of Kitasatospora sp. NPDC005748. Classification (NCBI taxonomy): domain Bacteria; kingdom Bacillati; phylum Actinomycetota; class Actinomycetes; order Kitasatosporales; family Streptomycetaceae; genus Kitasatospora; species Kitasatospora sp. NPDC005748. The sequence continues at coordinate 105,900 of NZ_JBEXYD010000021.1, read as the reverse complement.
TCGACGACGACGTGGTGCGCATCGACCTCGACCAGCCGATGGCCGCGATCCGGAGCGAGCTGTCCAAGTACCCGGTCAAGACCCGGCTCTCGCTCACCGGCACGCTCGTGGTCGCGCGCGACATCGCGCACGCCAAGATCAAGGAGCGGCTGGACGCCGGCGAGGGCATGCCCAAGTACCTCCAGGACCACCCGGTCTACTACGCCGGCCCGGCCAAGACCCCCGAGGGCTTCGCCTCCGGCTCCTTCGGCCCCACCACGGCCGGCCGGATGGACTCCTACGTCGACCAGTTCCAGGCGGCCGGCGGCTCGATGGTGATGCTCGCCAAGGGCAACCGCAGCAAGCAGGTCACCGACGCCTGCGCCGCGCACGGCGGCTTCTACCTCGGCTCCATCGGCGGCCCGGCGGCCCGGCTGGCCCAGGACTGCATCAAGAAGGTCGAGGTGCTGGAGTACGCGGAGCTGGGGATGGAGGCCGTCTGGCGCATCGAGGTCGTGGACTTCCCGGCCTTCATCGTGGTGGACGACAAGGGCAACGACTTCTTCCGCGAGACCACCGAGGGCCCGCTGATCACCAGCCTGCGGGTGCGCTCCAAGGAGTAGCGGCCGGGCGCTCCGCCGCCCGCCCCCACCACTCCGACCGCCCGCCCGCCCCGGCCGCGAACTCCGCGACCGGGGCGGGCGCGCGCGGGGCGCTCAGGCGTCGAAGTCGTACTCCAGCACGTAGGACGCCGCGTCGAGCGTCATCTCGTTGAGTTCGACGACCTGGCCCTCGTCGGCGAAGGCGGTGCGGCATATCAGGATGACCGGCGTGCCCGCCGACAGCTCCAGCCGGACGCCCTCCTCCGCGCTGGGCATCCGCGACCGGACCTCCTCGCGGAAGTGCACCGGCTTGGCGCCGATCTCGGCCAGCCGCGCGTAGGTACCGCCCGGCCCGGTGTCCTCCCGGGTGATCGCCGTCCCGGCGACCAGCTCCGCCGGCAGGTAGGACGTGGAGAGCAGCACCGGCTTGCCGTCCAGCACGAACCGTCTGTGCCGCACGCACATCGGCGCCCCCGGATCGACCCCGAGCACCCGCGCCACGTGCTCCGGCGCGCCCTGCTCGGTGACCGACACCTGGTCCACCACCAGCGTCCGGTTGTCGATGTCCGCCGACCATATGGACCGTCCCGACCCCCACTGCCCCTGCGCGAGCCGCTGGATGCCGCGCCGGCGCAGCGGCCGGAAGTCCCGGACGAAGACCCCGGCGCCCTTGCGCGCCTCGGCGATGCCCTCGCTCTGCAGGACGCCGAGCGCCTGGCGGGCCGTCATCCGGGCCACGCCGTAGGTCTCCATGAGGTCGTTCTCGCCGGGCAGCCGGTCGCCGGCGCGGTACTCCCCGGTGTCGATGGCCGCCTTGAGCGCGTCGGCGATCCGCTGGTACTTGGGCTGTTTCCCGCCGCTGCTGCCGACCATCGCCTGCTCCCTCGTCCTCGCGGAAATCGTAGGCCCACCGCCGGCCGCCGGTAGGTCGGTATGACCGGTCGGGCCCGTTGACATCTCTAGAGATATTAGCTTCTCTAGAGATGCTGGGTAGTCGTCGAGCAGAACACAGGCACCGACAGCGACCAGGACCGGCGCATCCACCGCCGCGTCCGCACCAGAGCAAGGAGCACTGCGGTGAGCACCCGTAAGCGCAACGCCGCGGCCTACCGACCGCGTGTGGGTGAACTCGTCCTCGACACCAGGACCGGACGCACCGGCATCTACATGGACACCCTCGGCGGAGAGCACTACCTGCGGCCCCCGGGCGGCGGCCGCGAGTGGACCGCCCCACCCGACCACGTCGGCCCGGCACCCGACCCGTCCCCCGACGACCCCGGCCCGGCCCCCGGGCCGCCCCGCCCCCGGACCGCGCCGGAGAGCCGGGCCCGGCCGAGCGCCCGGCTCGCCGCCCGCAACCAGGACTCGCGCCTCAACGAGAGCCGGGTCGCCTGACGGGCCCGGCCGCCGGAGCCGGCGGTGGCCCCGGCGGGAGGGGACACGGCGCCGGGCAGAACGACGAGCGCCCCGCGCCCCACCGAGCGCGGGGTACGGGGCACCGGCTTCCGAACGACTACGGGCGGCTGGCGATGACGCCCTGGGGCTCGTATGGCCCGTCCTTCTCGGTCTTCGGCGCGACCGGCTCGACGATCCGGTCGGCCTCGCCCCCGAAGAGGTCGTCCTCCAGGTCCGCCTTCCGGTCGGCGGTCGGCTCGGTGTACTCGGCCTGGTCCGGGGACGCGGCCACCGCGCCCTCGACGGCCGCGCCCGCCTCCGCAGCGGCCTCCGTGGTCGACGCGGGGGTGTCGCGCTGGTCGTTGGCCATGGGCGGCCGCCTTTCGGTCATCAAATGTCTTCCGCCCCACCGGTTTGGTGCGGGCACGCCGTCAGTATCGTAGGGCTGATTAAATGTCCGATAAACATCGTGCGGCTTGCCGGTTCGTCCGGCAGAGTCGGCCCTCCGCCTAAGCTGAAGCCACCACGCGGCGGACCGCCGAGCGCCCTTCACGGAATCGACAGCACAGGCCATCGGGGGATTTCATGGAGTTTCGGGAGACGCCGCCCGCGTCGGCGCTGCGCTTCCAGGTACTCGGTCCCGTACAGGCCTGGCTCGACGGCGCCCCGGTGTCCCTCGGCTCACCGCAGCAACAGGCCGTCCTCACCGCGCTGCTTCTGCACGGCGGCCGTCCCGTCACCACCCAGGATCTCGTCGACGGACTGTGGGGAGATCGGCCCCCGACGCAGGCCATTGCCGCATTGCGGACATATATCTCGCGCCTTCGCGCCGTCATCGAGCCGAAGCGCGAAATTCGCCGCCCCGCCGAACTGCTCATATCGGTCAGTGACGGGTACGCACTGCGTATTCCGCCCGATGCCCTGGACGTCACGGTCTTCGAGAGCCGGGCGTCCGAGGCCACCGCGGCCCGGGTGGCCGGAGACCTGCACGAGGCGCACCGCCTCCTGGTGGGCGCGCTCGGCCTCTGGACCGGCCGGGCGCTGACCGGCGTTCCCGGCCCGTACGCGGAGTCCCAGCGGCTGCGGCTGGCCGAACGGCACGTCACCGTCTCCGAGGAACGGTGTGCGGTGGCCCTCGACATCGGCCTGCACGCCGACATGGTCGGCGAGTTGAGCTCCCTGACCGCCGAACACCCGCTCCGGGAGCGGCTGCGCGAGCTGCTGATGCTCGCGCTCTACCGGTGCGGCCGCCAGGCGGAGGCGCTCGGGGTCTACACGGACACCCGGAAGCTGCTGATCGACGAGCTCGGCGTCGAACCCGGCGCCGGGCTCTCCACCATGCACTCCCGCATCCTGGCCGCCGACCCGGCCCTGACCCTCCCCGCCGTCGCCCCGATCGGCGCCGCCGCCCGGGAGGACGCGCCGCTCCCGGTGACCCCGCCGGCCCAGCTGCCCGCCGACGTATCGGACTTCAGCGGACGCACCGACCTGGTCGCCGACCTCTCCGCCGTCCTGATGAACGCCACCGGCCAGGCCGTGGTCGTCACCTCGCTGGCCGGCATCGGCGGCGTCGGGAAGACCACCCTCGCCGTCCACGTGGCGCACCGGGTGCGCGCCGAGTTCCCGGACGGACAGCTGTACGTCGACCTCCGGGGCGCGGGCGCCTCACCCGCCGACCCGGCCGTGGTGCTCGGTGACTTCCTGCACGCGCTCGGCGTCACCGAGACCCCCGACTCGCTCGACCAGCGCGCGGCGCTCTACCGCTCGCTGCTCGCCAGCCGGCGGATGCTGATCCTGCTGGACAACGCGCAGGACGCCCAGCAGATCCAGCCGCTCATCCCCGGGGTGTCCGGCTGCTCGGTGCTGGCCACCAGCAGGTCCCGGCTCGCCGGAATCCCCGGCGCCCACCTGGTCGACGTCGAGGAGCTGACGCCCGAGGAGGCGCTCACGCTCTTCTCGGCCATCGTCGGCGAGCAGCGCGTGACGGCCGAGCCCGAGGCCTCCATGGCCGTGGTCACCGCCTGCGGCTTCCTGCCCCTCGCCGTCCGGATCGCCGCCGCCCGGCTGGCCAGCCGGCCGCGCTGGAGCGTCTCCGACCTCGCCCGGCGGTTAGCCGATCAACGGCGCAGGCTGGACGAGCTCCAGCTCGGCAACCTGGCGGTGGAGACCACCATCGGACTGGGTTACGCGCAGCTCTCCGCCCCCGAGGCGCGGGCCTTTCGACTGCTCTCCCTGATCGACTCCCCGGACCTCCCGCTGTCGTCCGTGACCGCCCTGCTGGGCGTCGAGGAACACACTGCCGAGGACCTCGCCGAGGCGCTCGTCGAGGCGAACATGCTGGAGTGCTTCGCTCCGGGCCGCTACCGGTACCACGACCTCCTGCGGCTCTACGCGCAGCGCAAGAACGAGCGGATCGGTGACGTCGAGGAGCAGCACGCCGCGGTGCGGCGGCTGCTCGACCTGATGCTGCCGACCGTCCGCAACGCCGCCCAGGCGATCGAGCCGGACGACCAGCTGCCGGAGCCGCTCAACGCTCTGAACTCCCCCGGTCTCAGCCTGTCGGACGGCGAATCGGCCCAGGCGTGGCTGCGCAGCGAGATCGCGGTGCTGCTCAGCCTGGTCGAGGCCGCCGTGAGCGGTCCCGGCGAATTGCTGCGACCCGCCGTCGACCTGCTGATCGTCCTGGACAGCCTGGTGGAGGACCCGACCCACGGTCCACGGGTCCGGCGGATGCTGGAGGTCGCCGACGACAACGCCGAGTCGTACCAGGACTCCGCCGTGCTGGCCCGGGTGCACTTCGCCCGCGGCACCCTGCAGTCGGTCACCAACGACTTCCAGAGCGCCGAGCGTTCGCTGCTGAAGAGCCTGAGCCTCCAGGACAGCGACGACCTGACCATCCTGCGGTCGATGGCCACCAACACCCTGGGCATCATCCTCAGCGTCGCCGACCGCTCCGCCGAGGCGTTGCCCTTCTTCGAGCAGTCCCTCGCCATCAGCCGGGTGGTGGGCGCCCCCATCGGCGAGGCCCGGCTGCTGGGCAACATCGCCCGGGCGCAGCTCGACGTCGGGGACGCGCGGTCAGCCGTCCGCTCCGCCACCGACGCGGTGGCCAGCGCCCGGGCCTCGAAGAACGGCCCCTGCCTGGCCGACACGCTGTACCAGCTGGGCGTCGTGCTCTCCTCCGGCGGCGCGCCCGGCACCGCCGTCGCCCACCTCCATGAAGCCCACCGGCTCTACCGCTCCCAGCAGAACCGCCTCCGCGAGGGCTACACGCTGGCCCGTCTCGGGGTGAGCCTGCTCGCCGCCGGCCAGCACGCGGACGCGGCCGAGGCGGCCGAGGAGTCGCTGGCGATCGGGCAGGAGATGGACTCCGCCTACTGCCAGGGCCTCGCCAACGCCGCCCTCGGCGAGGCGCTGCTCGGCCTGGCCCAGCCGGCCCGCGGGCTGGCCTGTCTGCGCGAGGCGCACGTGATCTTCACACGGCTCGGTGTGCCCGAGGCCTCCCCCGTGGCGGACCTCATCTCCCAGCAGCACACCGAGCCCCTCTCTCCCCCCGCGCCGTAGGCCCCGCACACCCCCGTGCTTCCCCCGTGGGGGCCGACCCCCGTGCGTTCGGTGCTCCCGCAGCCCCCCGGCTGCGGGAGCACCCTCAACGCTTCCCCGGCGCTGGACTCCACTGTGCACCGGGCCGATTGACGTTCGATAAACGTCGCCTTGCCGGCCCCGGACGCGGACGGATCCGCAGGCCGGGGGCGTGCTCCGACGGGCCCCGCGGCGTGCGGCGGCCGACCGCACCACCCCGGCCCGCACCCCCCGTGCTTCCGCAAGCCGGGCCACAGCACCCCAACCGTCACGAGTTGGCCGGAAAGGGACCCCACGGCGCAGTGATCACGCATATTCTCAGATGCCAGTACAGACATGACGGCACCCGTCCGGCGGATCGTCCGGAAACGGCAGCGCGGCGGCGCTCCCGCGGTGCAGAGTGTCCCTGTGCAAAGTGTCAGCGTGCAGTCAGTGTGACGCGGGGAGCGTGACGTACCGCCACCGGCAGCGGGCCGGCGGGGCAACGCGGGCGCCGGCAGGACGGCGGGCCGGCCTCGTCCGGCCGACCGGAGGCCCGGGTGGAAAGGTGCCTCTCAATCGTGACGACCGGACAGATATCCGACCCGTCCCCCCTCGACGAGGACGCGGACGGCGACGACGGTCCCGACGCCCTGCGCCGCCGTGCCGAGCGGGCCCTGCAGGCCGTCGCCTTCGACACCATCGGCGCCGGCTACGGAGAGGCCTTCCCCGCCAAGCGCGGCCAGCTCGCCTGCGGCCGCCGGCTGCTGGCCCGGCTCGAACCGGGCGCCGCCGTGCTGGACATCGGCTGTGGCACCGGCGACCCGACCGTCCGACAGCTGACCGCCGCCGGGATGCGCGTCACCGGTATAGACCTTTCGGACGTCATGCTCACCCTGGCCCGCGCGGCGGCGCCGAACGGGCCGTTCGCCCCCGCCTTCCACCGCATCGACATGTACGACCTGGCCACCCGGCGCGCCGACCGGGCCTGGAACCTCCCGGACCTGGGCCCGCGGGGCCGCGGCACCTTCGACGCCGTCACCGCCTTCTTCTCCCTCATCCTCCTCCCCCAGGAGGAGATCCCCACCGTGCTGACCCGGCTGCGCGCGCTCCTGCGGCCCGGCGGTCTGCTGGCGCTCGGTATGGTCGAGGCGGACCTGGATCACGTTCCACTGCCGTTCCTCGGACGGGAGCTGCGGATCAGCGGGTATCTGCGGGAGGATCTGGAACGGGTCCTGGTGGAGTCCGGGTTCGCGGTCGAGGAGCGGTCGGGGCATCCGTACGCGCCGGCCAGCACCTCGCTGCCGCCGGAGGAGCAGCTGTTCCTCTGCTGCCGACGCGTCGGCTGACCGTTCGCCACACCGCCCCACCGACCGACCGCCGGACCAGCAGAGCCACCACTCCCCATCAATCCCAGGACAGGCAGCCGTGCGCGACCAGCTCAAACCCGAGGCCGGACAGCCGCCTGCCCTCCCGGGCCCGCGCCGCACGCCACCGGCCCCGGAGGGGAGCGCGCCGAGCGCCACCGGACAGGTCGCCGAGCGGCTCGCCTACCTGGACTCCGCGACCCGGCGGATCAACAGCGCCCTGGACCTGGCCGCGACGCTGCGCAACATCTGCCGCGTCCTCGTACCGACCCTCGCCGACGCCGCCGTCGTGCACCTGCGCGACCCGCTGCCCAACGTCGAGCGCGAACCCGGCTTCCCCGACGACCTGCGGATCCACCACAGCCTCGGCACCCGGCTCGGCCGCCGCGGCCGGCCGACCACCGGCTCCGACCACCGCGGCTCCCGCTACGGCACCCGGTACGGCTCACGCTCGACCGCCGACACCGGGCCCGCCACCCCGGTCACCCGGGGCGGTGCGCTCGCGCACACCCTGCTGAGCCGCCGCCCCGCCGAGGCCGCCGTCCTCGGGGCGGCCGGCTCCCCGGCCGCCGGCCCCGACCGGACCACCGAGCTGCTGCGCGAGCTGTACGGCCCGCGCGGGCTGGCCCGGCTCGGCCCGGGCTCCTCGGTGCTCGCCCTGCCGCTGCGCGGGCGCAAGGCCGTCCTCGGCCTGCTGGTGCTGATCCGCCGGCCGCCCGAGAAGACCGGCCGCCCCAGTTTCGACGCCACCGACACCGCCACCGCCGCCCACCTCGCCACCCAGGCCGGGCTCGCCGTGGACACCGCCCTGCGGTACGCCCGCGAGTGGGAGATAGCCAACGAGCTCCAGCGCAGCATGCTGCCGCTGCGCCTGCCCCAGCCGCACGGCGTCCGGCTCGCCCAGCGCTACCTGCCCGGCGAGCGCGGCGCGCAGGTCGGCGGGGACTGGTACGACGCCGTCCCGCTGCCCGGGAACCGGGTGGCGCTGATCGTCGGCGACGTGATGGGCCACTCGCTGACCTCGGCCGCCATCATGGGCCAGCTCCGCACCAGCGCCCAGACCCTGGCCGCGCTCGACCTGCCCCCGCACGAGGTGCTCTACCACCTGGACGAACAGGCCCAGCGGCTCGGCCGCGAACAGCACCTGGCCACCTGCGTGTACGCGGTCTACGACCCGATCGCCAACCGCGTGGTGCTCGCCAACGCGGGGCACGTCCCGCCGGTGCTCGTCGGGCCGGACGGCACGGCCGAGCTGCTGGAGCTGGACTCGGGCGCGCCGATCGGCGTCGGCGGGGTCGACTTCAACTCCGTCGAGCTGCCCGCCCCGCCCGGCTCCTCCCTGCTGCTCTTCACCGACGGCCTGGTGGAGACCCGCACCCGCCCGCTCAGCGACGGACTGGAGCTGCTCCGGGCCCGGCTGGCCGCCACCCAGCGGCACACCCCCGAACAGCTCTGCCAGGAGGCGCTGCGGATCCTGCCGCCGGGCGACCGCGGTGACGACATCGCGCTGCTGGCCGCCTGCTTCGACGGCATCCCGGCCGGGGACGTCGCGCACTGGTACCTCCAGCCGCGCAACGAGACGCCCGGCCGGGCCCGCCGGCTGGCCGCCCACACACTGCGCCGCTGGGGGCTCGAAGAGCTCAGCGAGGCAACCGAGTTGATGGTCAGCGAGCTGGTCACCAACGCCGTCCAGCACGCCACCCGCCCGGTCACCCTGAGCCTGGTCCGCACCTCCCGGCTGCGCTGCGAGGTCGGCGACGACAGCCCGCTGCTGCCCCGCCCGCGGCGCACCGGACCGGAGGACGAACGCGGGCGCGGGCTGCAGATAGTGGCCAGGTGCGCCGAGCGCTGGGGCGCCACCCGCCTGGGCACCGGCAAGGTCGTCTGGTTCGAACAGCGGCTGCCGTAGGCCCGCCGGGTACGCCGGAGGGCGCCCGGCCGTCGTGGCCGGACGCCCTCCGGGACGGGCCCGTCAGACCCGCTGCGGCTCCTTCGCCGCGCCGCTCTCCTCGGCGCCCCCGGCCCCGGTCGTGCCCTCGGGCGCGACCCGCTCCGACTCCAGCCGGGCCATCAGCTGCTCGCCCTCCATGTCCACCCGCGGCACCACCCTCTCCAGGCTCTTCGGGAACCACCAGGCCGCCCTGCCGAACAGCGTCATCGCGGCCGGCACCAGGGCCATCCGCACCACGAAGGCGTCCACCAGCACGCCCACCGCCAGCGCGAAGCCGATCGGCTGGACGATCGGGTCGTGGCCGAAGACGAAGCTGCCGAAGACCGCGACCATGATCAGGGCGGCCGCCGTGACCACCCGCGCGCCGTTCTTCACCCCGGCGACCACGGCCTCCCGGGGCGCCATGCCGTGCACGTGGTGCTCCTTCATCCCGGAGACCAGGAACAGCTCGTAGTCCATCGCCAGCCCGAACAGCACCGCGATCAGCAGGATCGGCACGAAGCTCACCACCGGGCCCACCTTCGGCACGTCGATCAGCCCGTCCAGCCAGCCCCACTGGTAGACCGCGACCACCGCGCCGAGCGAGGCCGAGATGCTGAGCAGGAAGCCGGCCACCGCCTTCAGCGGCACCAGGACCGAACGGAAGGCCAGCGCCAGCAGCACCAGCGCGATGCCGCCGATCACCGCCACGAAGGGCGGTAGGGCGTCGCCGAGCTTGGCGGAGACGTCGATGTTGGCGGCCGTGGTGCCGGTGACGTCGATCCGCGCGCCGGTCGAGGCCCGCAGGTCGTCGCGCTGGTCGCGGATCTCCCCGACCAGCTTCCTGGTGTCGGCGTGGTCCGGGCCGGTGGTCGGGATGACGGTGAGCAGGGCCGTGCCGCTCGGCCCGTCGACGGTCGGGGGCAGCAGCGTCCGCACCCCCTCCAGGGTGCCCAGCTTCGCGGCCACGCCCTGGACGGCCTGCTCCGGCCGCGCCGCGCTCCCGGCGTCGACGACGACCACCAGCGGTGCGTTGAACCCGGGGCCGAAGCTCTCGCCGATCCGGTCGTACGCGGTACGGGCGTCGGTGCCGGCGGCCTGTGAGCCGCCGCCGGGCAGGCCGAGGCTGAGGCTCGCGGCCGGCACCGCGAGGACGCCCAGCGCGGCCAGCCCGGTGAACAGCACGACCAGCGGGCGGCGCACCACGAAGGTCGCCCAGCGCTCGCCCAGGGTCGTCCGGCCGGGGGCCTTCAGCGCCCGCCGCCAGACCGGCAGCCGGTCGATGGCCCGGCCGGCGAAACCGAGCAGCGCGGGCAGCAGGGTGATCGCGACGAGCACCGCCACCACCACGGCGCCGGAGGCGGACAGGCCCATCACGGTCAGGAACGGCACCCCGGCGACGGCGAGCCCGGCGAGCGCGACCACCACGGTCAGACCCGCGAAGACCACCGCGCTGCCGGCCGTGGCGTTGGCGCGGGCCGCCGCCTCCTCCGGCTCCAGGCCCTCGGCGAGGTGCCGGCGGTGCCGGGAGAGGATGAACAGGGCGTAGTCGATGCCGACCGCGAGGCCGACCATCAGGGCCAGCACCGGCGCGGTGGTGATGATCTCGAACGAGCGGGAGAGGGCCAGCAGCGCGGCCATCGCCACCCCGACCCCGAGCAGGGCGGTCAGCAGCGGCAGCCCGGCGGCGACCAGCGAGCCCAGAGTGATCACCAGGACCACGCCGGCCACCATCAGGCCGACGGCCTCACCGCCGTCGACCTGCGCCATCCGGTTGTAGGCGTCGCCGCCGAAGGCAACGGTCAGCCCGGCGTCGCCGGCCGGGCCGGCGGCCGCCCGGACCGCGTCGCGCTGCTGGTCGGTGACGTCCGCGAGCGGGCGGTCGAAGGAGACCAGGGCCAGCGCGACCCTGCCGTCCGGGGAGAGCGCGCCGGTGGCGTACGGGTCGGGGACCGCCGCGACCCCGGGGACGGCGGCGATCCGGCCGACCGCCGCGCTGACGGCCCCGGCCGCCTCCGCGGTGGTGATGCCGCCGGCCGCCGGGGCGCCGAAGACCACCTGGGCCGCGCCGTGGCCCTGCTCCGGGAAGGTGCCCTTGATGCGGTCCAGGGTGCTCTGCGCCTCGGTGCCGGGCACCTTGAACTCGTCGCTGGTCTTGCCGGCGAAGGCCCCGGCAACCCCGCCGACCGCGATCAGCACGGCGAGCCAGACGGCGAGCACGGCGCGCCTGCGACGGAAGCAGTAGCGGCCGAGGCGGTACAGGTACGTGGCCATGAGTGAACCCTCGATCACGTCGGTCGGCGAGCGGGTGCCCGAACAGGTCGGTCTCCACCGTACGGCCAACTTTGTCACCTGACAAAGTTGGTCGACATAATCGACCGACAGATTCACTCGACCGAGTTATTTGACCGTGGCGCTACCCTGGCCCAATGGCACATGTCCCCGCCTCCGAAAGGCGCCCGCAACTGGTCCGGGCCGCCATCGACCTGATGACCCGCGAGGGCGTCGCCGCCGGCAGTACCCGGGCGATCGCGGCCGAGCTGGGGGTGGCACAGGCGACGGTGCACTACACCTTCGGCACCAAGAAGGACCTCTACCGCGCCGTGGTCGAACAGCTGACGGCCGAGTTCGTGGGCCAGGTGCGCGACGCCGCACCGGGCGACGGCCCCTTCGGCGAGCAGATCCGGGCCATGGTGCACGCGCTCTGGGCGGGTGCCACCGGCGAGGAGGGGCGCTGCGTCCTGCTGGACGAGTTCGCGGCGCTGGCGCTGCGCGACCCCGACCTCCAGGAGATCATGCGCGGGCTGCAGCACGAGATCGAGGACACCGCCTCGCAGATGCTCGACGCCCTCGCGGCCGCCCACGGCCTGGAGCTGCCCCTACCGGCGCGCGACATCGCCACGCACTTCCTGACCGGCTTCGACGGGCTGACCGACCGCTACCTGGTGCTGCGCAGCACCGGCGAGCAGCCGGACGCCGAGGCGCTGCGGGCGCTGGACCTGCTGGTCGCCACCACGGTCGGGCTCTGCCTGGGCTCGGCGGCCCGGACCGGCTGACGCGGGGCGGGCGCGGGGCGGGTGCGGGGCGGGCGCCGCCCGGGGCCGGACCGACAAACGCCCGGCCCGGCCCGGCGACCCGGCCCGACTACTCGACGATCCGGACCGGCAGCTCCGCCAGCACCTCGCGCAGCGAGGCCGCGAACCGGTCGTACTCCGCACTGCGGGCCGAGCCCGGCCGGGTGGCGAGCCCGATCCGGCGCCCGGGCGCGGGGGCCGCGAAGCGGACGGCGGCCAGCCGGTCGGTCCGGCCCGCCTCGACGTCCAGCGCCGTGGTGGGCAGCAGGGTGACACCGAGGCCGCCGGCCACCAGCTGGACCAGGGTGGAGAGCCCGGCCGCCCGGGTGGTGGAGCCGCCGGGGTCGGCGCCGACCTCGCGGCAGATGTCGAGGGCCTGGTCACGCAGGCAGTGGCCCTCCTCCAGCAGCAGCACCTCCAGGTCGAGCAGCACGTCGCGCGGGACGTCGATCCGCCCGGCGAGCGGATGCCCGGGCGGGGTGACCAGCACGAAGTCCTCGTCGAACAGCGGGATGTCCCGGGTGGGCGAGGCCCCGCCGGCCGGGAGCGCGAGCAGCAGCACGTCCAGCCGGCCGGCGGCCAGCCCCTCCAGCAGCGAGGGCGTGCGCTCCTCGTGGACGTGCAGCTCCAGCTCCGGATAGCGGTCGCGGACCAGCCGCAGCACGGTGGGCAGCAGGTAGGGGGCGACGGTCGGGATGACGCCGAGGTGCAGCGGACCGGTGAACGGCCGGCGGGCGGCCTCCACCTCCTCGGTCAGGGCCTGCAAGGAGGCGAGCACCCGGCGCGAGTGTTCGAGCACGCGCTCCCCCAGGGGAGTGACGATCACTTTGCGTGTCGTACGCTCGACCAGCTGCGCGCCCAGCGACTCCTCCAGCGCCGCGACCGCTCCCGACAGGGCGGGCTGACTGGTCCCGGTGGCGGCCGCCGCGTCGCGGAAGTGCCGGTGCTCGGCCACCGCCACGAAGGCCTTGAGCTGGGCGACGGTGGGTGCGCGGGGGCCGCGGGGTGTGGCACTCCCCACAGCGGCCTCGGGTTTGCGCGTGGTGCCCCTGCGGGGCCTGGGGCGGGAGGGGGGCGTGGGGGTATTGATAACTCTCTCCGATCAGACACATCGAGTGTAGCTATTTCCCTGATCAGTCCACGATGTGGAATCGTGGAAGCCGTTCCGCAATCCGGACAAACTCCCCTCATCACTTCAGGAGAAGCGAACGTGCTCACGATCGGTGACAAGTTCCCCGAGTTCGAACTCAACGCCTGCGTCGACCTGGACGCCGCGAACGCCTTCGCCGAGATCAACCACAAGTCCTACGAGGGCAAGTGGAAGATCGTTTTCTTCTGGCCGATGGACTTCACGTTCGTCTGCCCGACCGAGATCGCCGCGTTCGGCAAGCTGAACGAGGAGTTCGCGGACCGCGACGCCCAGATCCTCGGCGTCTCCGGCGACTCCGAGTTCGTGCACCACGCCTGGCGCAAGGACCACAAGGACCTGCGCGACCTGCCCTTCCCGATGCTGGCCGACGTCAAGCACGAGCTGATGCGCGCCTGTGGCGTCGAGGGCGCTGACGGCACCGCCCAGCGCGCGGTCTTCATCGTCGACCCGAACAACGAGATCCAGTTCGTCATGGTGACCGCCGGCTCCGTCGGCCGTAACCCCAAGGAGGTCCTGCGGGTGCTGGACGCCCTGCAGACCGACGAGCTGTGCCCGTGCAACTGGACCAAGGGCGAGGACACCCTCGACGCCCAGGCCCTGCTGGCGGGCTGACCGACATGGCTCTCGACGACCTGAAGTCCGCCCTCCCGGACTACGCCAAGGACCTCAAGCTCAACCTGAGCGCGGTCATCGGCAACTCCGACCTCCCCGCCCAGCAGCTCTGGGGCACCGTGCTCTCCTGCGCGATGGCCACCCGCAGCCCCGCCGTGCTGCGTGCGCTGGAGCCCGAGGCCAAGGCCAACCTCTCCCCGGAGGCGTACAACGCCGCCAAGGGCGCGGCCGCGATCATGGGGATGAACAACGTCTACTACCGGACCACGCACCTGCTCTCCGACAAGGAGTACAGCGGCATGCGGGCCGGTCTGCGGATGAACATCATCGGCACTCCGGGCGTCGAGAAGATCGACTTCGAGCTCTGGTGCTTCGCGGTCTCGGCCATCAACGGCTGCGGCCAGTGCCTCGACTCCCACGAGGGCGTGCTGAGCAAGGCCGGTGTCGCGCGCGAGGTCATCCAGGCCTCCGTGAAGATCGCCGCCGTGCTGCAGGCCGTGGCCGGCGTCCTCGACTCCGAGGCCGCCCTGGCCGGCGTCGACGCCTGATCCCACGCCACACCACGAGGGCCCGCCGGACTTCCGTCCGGCGGGCCCTCGCGCGTTCGGGTGGGCCGGGGCCCGGCCGGACCTACTCGGCGCTCACCGGCGCACCCGTCCCACCGGGCGCCGCGGCACCCGCGGACGTGGCGGCCGCCGTCCGGGCGACGGCCGCCTCACGGGCGGCCTCCATCGCGGTGAAGACGGCCTGCCCGGCCTCGTTGCGGCGGCGCAGGTGGGCGACCACCGTGTTGGTGACCGCGATCAGCGGCACCGCGACGATGGCGCCGCCGATGCCGCCGATGATCGAGCCGGCGGCCACCCCGAGCACCACGCCCAGCGGATGCACCCGGACGGCCCGGCCGAGGATCAGCGGCTGCAGCACGTGCCCCTCGATCTGCTGGACGGCGACCAGCACCACCAGCACCATCAGCGCGGTGAACGGACCCTCGGTGACCAGCGCGATCAGCACGGCGACGGTGCCGGTGACGAGCGCCCCGACCAGCGGGACGAAGGCCCCCAGGAAGATGATCACCGCCAGCGGCAGCGCCATCGGCACCCCGAGCATCTGGATGCCTACGCCGATGCAGACCGCGTCGATGAAGGCCACGCAGACCGTCCCGCGCACGTACGCGGTGAGCGTGGCCCAGGCCTTCGGACCGGCCCCGGCCATCGCGTAGCGGGAGTGCCGGGGCAGGCCGCGCAGCGCCCAGTTCCAGATCCGCTCGCCGTCGTAGAGGAAGAAGAAGGTGGTGAAGAAGGCGAGCAGGACGGCGGTCAGCACCTCGACGGCGATCTGCGCACCGGTGAGGCCGACCGAGGTGAGCTGCTCGGTGTTGGTGCTGATCGCCTTGGTGATCTGGTTCGCGAAGTCGGTGATCTGCTGCTGGGTCAGGTGCAGCGGCCCGGTGATCAGCCAGTCCCGGAGGGTGGCCACACCGTCCTGGACCTTGGTGGTCACGGTCGACAGGTTGGTGGTCACCTGCCAGACCACGAACCAGCCGACCAGGCCGATCCCGGCCAGACCGCTCATGAACACCCCACCGGCCGCCAGCGACCGCGGTACGCCGTGCCGGCGCAGCCAGGAGACGGTGGGCTCCAGCAGCGCGGAGATCAGCAGCGAGGCCAGCACCGCGAAGGCCACCAGCCGCAGCATGTCGACGACCATGAAGACGACGTAGAGCGCGGCGCCGAGCAGCAGCAGCCGCCAGGTCGACTCGGCCGCCACCCGCAGGCCCCAGGGCACCGCCTCGGCCGGCGTGGCGGGCCGGCCGGGGTGGAGTTCGCGCCCGAAGGCGCCGTGGGTGGGCGCCGGCACGGCCGGGGCCTGGCCCCGGCCCGCCTCGGCGTGCTCCCCGCGCGGCGCCGGCAGCGGGGCCGGTGCCGCGGCCACGGCGGCGGGCGCCGAAGCCGGCACCTGCTCCGGTACCGGCAGCGGGTCCGGGGGTTCGTGGTACTCGGCCGCGATCGCGGCCCGCCGGCGCCGCTCGATCACGGCGGCCGCGCTCGCCACCACGGCCATGCCCTTGGCCACGGCCTTGAAGGCCTTCCCGCCCCGCGCCATCCTCGCTACCACCGCTCCCCCGTTGGGCCGCCGTGCCGGCGGTACGCCGTGGGTCGCGCCACGGCCGTCAGGGATGAAACTACCCGCCCGGCCCGGCACGAGTCCGCCGGGCGGGGCGGTTGACCGGTCGGCCGGCGGAGACCGACGGGCGCCGGGCGACCGCGCGGCCGCCCGCGGGCCGGTCGGGCGGCCGGTCCGTATCCGGACAAACCGGTGGTGACCGGGTGGTTTCAGGCACCGGGCAACGGGGAGGACTCCGAACGAGTACAGGAGCCATCTGTCGGCGGACCGGCCGGTGCGGGGAGCAACCAGGACCCCTCCCCGCGCCCCGCGTCCGCACCCGGGCCCGCTCCGCCCGCGAGCGCACTGGTCAGCGCGGCCCGGGCGGCGCGGCCCGTCCAGCACGGCAGCCCCGCCCGGCGCACGGCCATGGCGGCGGGGCGGCCCACCACACACCTCGGCCCCCGACCGCAGGAGAGCGGTCGGGGGCCGAGGTGGTACGGCGTGCCGCGGGTACCGGTAGTTCCTAGTACCAGTGGTGCGACTGCCAGAACGACCAGGCGCCACAGGGGCTGCCGTAGCGGCTGTTCATGTAGCTGAGGCCCCACTTGATCTGGGTGGCCGGGTTGGTGCGCCAGTCGGCACCGGCCGAGGCCATCTTGGTGCCGGGCAGCGCCTGGACCAGGCCGTACGCACCGGAGCTCTTGTTGGTCGCGGTGTAGTCCCAGCCGCTCTCGCGCTTCACGATCTGGCTGAAGCACTGGAACTGAGCGTCGCTGCCGACGATCTGCTGGGCGATCTCCTGGACCGAACCGGGGCTGACCGAAACCGGGGGGGCCGACGTGTCGGTGGCAGCCATCGCCGAGCGCGCCTTGGAGCGGTTGGCGGCGGCCTCGTCGGCCTTCCGCTTCTCCTCGGCCGCCTTGGCGGCCTTCTCCGCGTCGGCCTTGGCCTGCGCGTCAGCCTTGGCCTGCGCGTCGGCGGCGGCCTGCTGGCGCGCTGCCTCCTCGGCGGCCTTCTGCTCCGCGGCGGCCTTCGCGGCCGCATCGGCGGCGGCCTGCTGGGCGGAGGCCTGCGTGCCGATGTTGTCACTGATGGTCTGCGCCTGGGCGCCAGAGGGGACTTCGGCAAGCAGGGTCGCGCCGGCGACATCGACCGTCTGCGTCGTCTTGCCCTCGCTGCCCGAGGCCATACCCACGACGGCACCGACTGCGGTGACGGCGGTGGCGGAGGCCACAGCGACTCCCCGGACCGAGATCCGAGTCACATGGTTTCCTTCCAGCATCGCCCACGCGTGACCGTACGGGCGCAAGATGCCCCTTTGCGCTGCCCTCCGTACGGTGCTGGTCACGGGAGGTACTGACCCGGCGTCCGGAAGCGGTGGGCGACCGGGCGTTGCGATCGGGCGGCGTACGGCTCATCGGTGTTCAATTGTGCGTCCACCTACCGGAGTTGGCGGACCGTCCGGACCGGGCCCACGGTCTCCCGGGGGCCCTGTCATGCCGTACGCGGGGCCTGACAGAACCCTCACCATGCCGCACCGGGCACTGTCGACGCAATTCCCTGTTGCGTGGCGCATCTCACATTCACCGCACTGGAGTTCTCCGGACAGAAAGCACTCGATGTGATGAAAGGGACGGGGGCCGCTCCCGTCAGGAGCGGCCCCCGCAGCCGGAGTTGACCGTATTGTCCGACTATGCCCTAGTGCGGGCGAATCACGGGTTGATGTCCTCCAGCATCTCCGTGACCAGCGCCGCGATCGGGGAGCGCTCGGAGCGGGTGAGGGTGATGTGGGCGAACAACGGATGGCCCTTCAGCTTCTCGACCACCGCGACGACGCCGTCGTAGCGGCCGACCCGCAGGTTGTCGCGCTGGGCCACGTCGTGGGTCAGCACCACCCGGGAGCCCTGGCCGATCCGGGAGAGCACCGTCAGCAGGACGTTCCGCTCCAGCGACTGCGCCTCGTCCACGATCACGAAGGCGTCGTGCAGCGAACGCCCCCGGATGTGGGTCAGCGGCAGGACCTCCAGCATGCCCCGGGAGATCACCTCCTCGATGACGTCCGGGGTGGTCACGGCCGAGAGGGTGTCGAAGACCGCCTGCGCCCAGGGGCTCATCTTCTCCGTCTCGGACCCGGGCAGGTAGCCGAGCTCCTGGCCGCCGACCGCGTACAGCGGCCGGAACACCATCACCTTGCGGTGCTGCCCCCGCTCCAGCACCGCCTCCAGCCCCGCGCACAGCGCCAGCGCCGACTTGCCGGTACCGGCCCGCCCGCCCATCGAGACGATGCCCACCTCCGGATCGAGCAGCAGGTCCAGCGCCACCCGCTGCTCGGCACTGCGCCCGCGCAGCCCGAAGGCCTCGCGCTCGCCGCGCACCAGCCGCACCCGGCCGTCGCCGGTGACCCGGCCCAGCGCCCGGCCGCGCTCGGAGCCGAGCACCAGTCCGGTGTGGACGGGCAGCTCGGCCGCGCCCTCGACGTCCACCGCCGCGTCGTGGCCGGCCGCGAACAGCGCGTCCACCTGGTCGGCGGGGACGTGCAGCTCGGCCATGCCGGTCCACCCGGAGGTGATCGCCAACTCGGCCCGGTACTCCTCGGCGAGCAGGCCGACCGAACTGGCCTTGATCCGCAGCGGCAGGTCCTTGGAGACGACGGTGACGTCGTACCCCTCGGCCTGCAGGTTGCGGGCCACCGCAAGGATCCGGCTGTCCGCCTCGCCGCCCGCGGACCGGTAGCCGACCGGCAGTATCGACAGGTCGGAGTGGTTCAGCTCGACCCGGATGGTGCCGCCGAGCTCCCCGACCGGGATCGGCTCGTCGAGCCGGCCGAAACGGATGCGGTAGTCGTCGAGCAGCCGCAGCGCCTGGCGGGCGAAGTAGCCCAGCTCCGGGTGGTGCCGCTTGGCTTCCAGCTCGGTGACCACGACCACCGGCAGGACGACCTCGTGCTCCTCGAAGCGGGTCATGGCGAGCGGGTCCGCCAGAAGCACGCTGGTGTCGAGAACGTAGGTCCGCCGGTCTGGTGTCCGGCGGCTCTTGGAACTGACCACTAGGCCTCCAGAGCGGATGACCCTGCGTCATCCGCGGCAAGCCGGCCCCCGCTGCCCCGGTGGCCTCGGGGCCGGTCTGCTCGGAGTATTCCCAGGCGAGGGGCGGTGCATTCACGCACTCGGCGAACTGACGGATCATTGCCGGTGAACGTTTGGCCTCGCGCCGCCGCCGGGTACTCCAGCCCTACTGGGGGGTCGGCGGGGGCGGGTGGGGGCCGGTGGGCGTCAGAGCCCCATCCGCCGGTGGCGCTCCTCGTACGCGCGCAGTGCCCGGAGGAAGTCGACCTTCCGGAAGGCGGGCCAGTAGGCCTCGCAGAAGTAGAACTCGCTGTGCGCGCTCTGCCAGAGCAGGAAGCCGGACAGCCGCTGCTCGCCCGAGGTGCGGATGACCAGGTCCGGGTCGGGCTGGCCCTTGGTGTAGAGGTGCTCGGCGATGTGCTCGACGTCGAGGATTTCGGCCAGTTCCTCGATCGAGGTGCCGCGCCCGGCGTGCTCCTGGAGCAGCGAGCGGACGGCGTCGGCGATCTCGTGCCGGCCGCCGTACCCGACGGCGACGTTCACGGTGATCCCGTCGATCCCGGCGGTCTCGTCGGCGGCCCGCTTGAGCACGTCCGCGGTGTGCTGCGGGAGCAGGTCCAGCGCGCCGACCGGGTTGACCCGCCAGCGGCGGGCGGCGGCCAGGCCGGTGACGGCGTCCTCGATGATCCCGAGCAGCGGGACGAGCTCGTCGGCCGGCCGGGAGAGGTTGTCGGTGGAGAGCATCCAGAGCGTGACGACCTTGACGTGGGTCTCGTCGCACCAGCCGA
Source organism: Kitasatospora sp. NPDC005748 (assembly GCF_040630735.1). Lineage (NCBI taxonomy): Bacteria > Bacillati > Actinomycetota > Actinomycetes > Kitasatosporales > Streptomycetaceae > Kitasatospora > Kitasatospora sp. NPDC005748. Next base: position 86,271 of record NZ_JBEXYD010000021.1, on the reverse strand, counting down.
GGAACTCGCTGATCTTGTCGGCGCCGCGCTGGTGGCCGTAGGCGGTGGAGCCGCCGGTCGCCTTGGCCCAGCGGCGGTTGCCGTCGAGGATCACGCCGATGTGATGGGGGGTCCGGGCGAGGTGCACCTCGACCCGGCGACCGTAGAGGCCGTACATACCGTCCAGCAGGGTGCGCAGACCCGGCGTGCGTTCGACGACATCGCGCAGACCCATGGTTTTCGGCCCCTCCGTACTCATTCACCGGGGGACGTCACAACCCCCGGCGCAGCCTACTCCGGCCCGGAGGCAGTGGGTAAAGCCGCAGGTAGCAGTCCGGTCACAGTCCTGTGCGGAGCGCGTCGGGGGCCGCGTGGCGGGAGTGGCCGGAACACACCCGCGCGAACGCCCGGTGGCTCCCGGGGCTCCGGATACGGATACGGAACGGTATCCGGTTCCTTAAAGAATCCGTAAGCCGACGGTTCAATGCTTGACGACCACCAATGGTCTAGTCCAGCTTGTGACCCAGGGCGGAACACGCACCACCGCCGCCCCATCCGAGGCAGTACTGCGGACGCAATTCCCTCCTCGCCCCCGGGCGTTCCCGAACCGAACACGACGCTCCTCGCTCCGGTGCTCCCACACCGCCGACCGTCCGTCGTCCTCGGCCCGGGCACGCTCGTCGGCCCGGCGGGAGCCCTCCCCCACACGCGGCCGCCGCGCCCCCCACCGCGGCGGCCGCTCCTCCCCCAGGAGCGCACCTCCATGGCCCGTACGCTGAACCAGCCCGCGCACAAGCGCCGGCGCAGCACCCTTCCGGCCCTCGCCGCCGGTGCCACCGCCCTCGCCCTCGCCGGCAGCGGCCTCGCCCTCTTCGCCGGCGGCGCCAGCGCGGCCGCCGGCAACCTGGTCTCCAACGGCGGCTTCGACTCCGGTTCGACCGCCGGCTGGGTCTGTACCGGCGCCGCGGGCACCGTCTCCGCTCCGGTCCACTCCGGCACCGGCGCGCTGCAGGCCACGCCGGGCGCCGCGGACACCGCCGAGTGCACCCAGACCATCAGCGTGCTGCCCAACACCAGCTACACCCTGAGCGCCTGGGTCCAGGGCCCGTACGTCTACCTCGGCGCGCGCGGCACCGGCGGCACCGACCCGAGCAGCTGGTCCAACCAGAACAGCTGGAACCAGCTCTCCTCCACCTTCACCACCGGCGCGAACGTCAAGAACGTCACGCTGTTCGTGCACGGCTGGTACGGCCAGAGCGCCTACCTCGCGGACGACATCACGCTGAGCGGCCCCGGCGGCACCTCCACGCCGAGCCCGACCGCGACGCCCACCGTCACGCCGACCGCCACCGCGTCGCCCACGGCCACCGCGACGCCGACCGCGACCGCCACCCCGACGGCGACCGCCACCCCGACGGCGACCGCCACCCCGACCCAGACCGCCACGCCGACGCCCACGGCGACCGCGACCACCACCGCCCCGCCGGTCACCGGCCTGCCGAAGCACGCGGTCACCGGCTACTGGCACAACTTCGACAACGGCGCGACCGTCCAGAAGCTGAGCGACGTCCAGAGCGCCTACGACATCATCGCGGTCTCCTTCGCCGACGCCGTGCCGACCAGGGGCGGGGCGATCAGCTTCACCCTCGACCCGGGGCTCGCCAAGGCCCTCGGCGGCTACACCGACGCGCAGTTCCGCGCCGACCTGAAGGCCAAGCAGGCGGCCGGCAAGAAGGTCGTCCTCTCGATCGGCGGCCAGAACGGCGCGATCAGCGTGGGTGACGCCGCCGCGGCGGCCGCGTTCACCGACAGCGCCTACGCGATCATCAAGGACTACGGCTTCGACGGCATCGACGTCGACCTGGAGAACGGCGTCAACCCGACCTACCTCGGGAACGCGCTGCACAGCCTGCAGGCCAAGGTCGGCTCGAACTTCATCCTGACGATGGCCCCGGAGACCATCGGGATGTACAGCACCGCCGGTGCCTACTTCCAGCTGGCGCTGAACACCAAGGACATCCTGACCGTCGTCAACACCCAGTTCTACAACTCGGGCGGCATGAACGGCTGCGACGGCAAGGTCTACAACCAGGGCACCATCGACTTCATCACCGCGCAGGTCTGCACCCAGATCCAGGGCGGCCTGCGGCCCGACCAGGTCGGCATCGGCGTCCCGGCCTCCAGCAAGGCGGCCGGCGGCGGCTACGTCTCGCCGACCGTGGTGAACAACGCGCTGGACTGCCTGGCCACCGGCAAGAACTGCGGCAGCTTCGTCCCGCCGGCCAAGTGGCCCACCATCCGCGGCGCGATGACCTGGTCCACCAACTGGGACGCCAACAACGGGAACGCCTTCTCCAACGCGGTCGGCCCGTTCGTCCACCAGATGCCGTAACTCCCCCCGGCGCGCCGCTCCTTGAGGGTGGGGCTCGCGCGCCGACGGCGGGGCCCGTCGTACCGGACCGGTACGGCGGGCCCCGCTCGTCCCCCCTCCTCCTACTGCAGCAGGACCGCGGCCAGGGTGCCGAGCAGCAGGAACGGGCCCATCGGCAGCTCCAGCCCGCGCACCGGCCGCCGCCGCGCCAGGGCCGCCACCGCCCGGACCACCGCCCAGAGCCCGGCCAGCACCGAGGCCGCGAAGAGCCCGGTGAACGCGGCCGACCAGCCGTACCGGCCGAGCAGCGCGCCCAGGCCGAGCGCCAGCACGGTGTCCCCCGGGCCCATCAGACCGATCCAGCCGGGCAGTTCGAACAGCGCGGCGGCGGCGAGCGCCACCAGCAGACAGCGCAGCAGCACACCCGGACTGCCGGCCGCCAGCTCCACCACCACCAGCAGCGCGGCCAGGCCGGCCGCCAGCGCCCAGCTCAGCGGGTACGGCAGCCGCCGCACCCGGGCGTCGGTGAAGCCGAGCACCACGCCCGGGCCGGCCGCCCAGAGCAGCAGCACCGCGTCGGCCGGGTGCGCCGCCGACAGCGCGGCCGCCGCCACCGCGACGGTCACCGCCTCCACCTGCCAGGCCCCCGGCCCCAGCCGCTCCCGACAGCCCGGGCAGCGCCCGCCGGGCGGCAGACCGCGCAACCGCCGCTCGCACGCCGGGCACCGGGTGCACCACGGCCCGCCCTCCGGCACGGCGTAACGCACCACCAGACCCCGCAGCGCGGGCGCCACCAGCAGGCCGCCCAGCACCGCCCCGAGCACGGCCGCGATCACGGCGCCCCCTCTCGTCCACCGTCGGTCACTGTCCCCGGGCACCGGTACGGTTCCCCGGGAACCGCCCGGCACTCGCCGGCGTCCGACCTCGCGGCGCCACATCCGCATCCCGGCGCCGCACCGACCACATCATCCACGGGGAACCACTGTGACCAACACTCAGAAGGCGCTGCGCGCCGCCGTCCCGCTCGCCGCGCTGGCGCTGCTGCTGACCGCCTGCGGGCCGGAGAACGAGGACCCGGCCGCGGGCGCGGCGGGCGCCGCGGGCGCGAGCGCCGCCGCCACCACCGCGCCGGGCGCCACCGGGGCCCCGGCGGCCACCGGCGGCTCCGCCGGCACCGCGGGCACCGGCGGTACGGCCGGCACGGCGGGCGCCGGCGGCAACACGCCGAACGCCGTCCCGTCCGCCGCCACCAGCGGGAACCCGATCGGCGGCGCCGGCGGCGGCGCCGGCAGCGGGAAGATCGGCTACGACAACCCGCTGGCGACCACCGCCACCGGCAGCTACCTGGGCAAGACCAAGGCCGACGTCACCCCGGTCTCGGTGGTCAAGGGCACCGCGGCCGAGGTCGCGCCGTACAACTTCAAGCCGGCCGAGCTCGACGGCAAGACGCCGTACTACGTGACCGTCTCGTTCACCAACCGCACCGGTGGCCCGCTCACCGACGAGTACTTCATGATGCGGTTCAAGGTGAAGTCGGACACCGCCGCCACCGGCGGGGTGCTGCCCGCGCCGACCGTCCTGAAGTCGATCCCGCAGTGCGACTCCGGCAAGAAGCCCGGCACCCTGGCGGACGGCCAGACCCAGCAGCAGTGTGCGGTCTATCTCGTTCCGACCAACACCCCGCCGAAGTTCCTCGTCTTCGGCAGCGTTCTGGACACCGAGCCCCTGATCTGGAAGGCCGGCTGACAGCTCCGCCTGCCGTTCGAAGGGGGCCCTTGAGGGCGGTCCGGCGCGTGTCCCCGCACACGCGCCGGACCGGCCCGGGATACCCCTAAAGTAGGCAGGCATGCAGGTCATCCAGTCCAGCAAGCTCGCCAACGTCTGCTACGACATCCGCGGCCCGGTGCTCGACGAGGCGATGCGGCTGGAGGAGCAGGGCCACCGCATCCTGAAGCTCAACACCGGCAACCCCGCCGTGTTCGGCTTCGACGCGCCCCCGGAGATCCTCCAGGACATCCTGCGCAACCTCTCCTCCGCGCACGGGTACGGCGACTCCAAGGGCCTGCTCGCCGCCCGCCGGGCCGTGGTGATGCACTACGAGGAGCGCGGGCTGCACGGCCTCACCGTCGAGGACGTCTTCCTCGGCAACGGCGTCTCCGAGCTGATCCAGCTGGCGATGACCGCCCTGCTCGACGACGGCGACGAGGTGCTCGTCCCGGCGCCGGACTACCCGCTCTGGACGGCCTCCGTCTCGCTGGCCGGCGGCACCGCCGTGCACTACCGCTGCGACGAGCAGTCCGAGTGGTACCCGGACCTCGCCGACATCGAGGCCAAGGTCACCGACCGGACCAGGGCGATCGTGGTGATCAACCCGAACAACCCGACCGGCGCGGTCTACCCGCGCGAGGTCCTGGAGAGCCTGGTCGAGATCGCCCGCCGGCACAAGCTGGTGGTCTACGCGGACGAGATCTACGACAAGATCCTCTACGACGACGCCGAGCACGTCCCGCTGGCCACGCTGGCCCCCGACCTGTTCTGCGTCACCTTCAACGGGCTCTCCAAGGCGTACCGGGTGGCGGGCTTCCGCTCCGGCTGGATGGTGCTCTCCGGCGACCGGCAACGCGCCCGCAGCTACATCGAGGGCCTGACCGTGCTCGCCTCGATGCGCCTGTGCGCCAACATGCCGGCCCAGCACGCGGTGGCCGCGGCGCTCGGCGGCCGACAGTCGATCAAGGACCTGGTGCTGCCCGGCGGCCGGCTGCTGGAGTCCCGGGACGCCGCGTACCGGCTGCTCAACGAGATCCCGGGGGTCAGCTGCGTCAAGCCGAAGGGCGCGCTCTACGCGTTCCCCCGGCTGGACCCGAAGGTCTACAAGATCAAGGACGACGCCCAGATGGTGCTGGACCTGCTGCGCGCCGAACGCATCCTGCTGGTCCAGGGGACCGGCTTCAACTGGCCCGAGCCGGACCACTTCCGCCTGGTCACGCTGCCCCGGGCGGAGGAGATCACCGACGCCGTCACCCGGATCGGCGACTTCCTCGGCGGCTACACCCAGCCGTAGCGGGCCCGGACGGTCAGGCCGTCGCGGTCAGGTCCGGTCCGGCTGGCCGTCGCGGTCCGGCTGGCCGTCGCGGTCCGTCTGGCCGTCGCGGTCAGGTCCGGTCCGGTCCGGTCCGGTCCGGAAAAGCTACGGCCGGAGTCCCGGTCCGGACGATCTCCTTGGTCGGGGAAAGATCGTCCGCGGGACTCCGGCCGTCCTGTCGCTCGGTGGGTGCGCGATTCGTGCCACGCACCCACCACTACTCGCCGGGCTGAGGCTCAGGCTCAGCCGAGGCGGGCGACCAGGTCTCGGTACTCGTCCCACAGCTCGGTGGGCGTGTGGGAGCCGAAGAGCTCCAGGTGGGCCGGGACGAGCGCGGCCTCCTGACGCCAGATGTCGGCGTCCACGGTGAACAGCAGCTCCCGGTCGGCCTCGGAGAGGTCCAGGCCGTCCAGGTCGAAGCCCTCGACGGTCGGCAGCACGCCGATCGGGGTCTCGACGCCCTCGCCGGTGCCCTGCAGGCGCTCGACGATCCACTTCAGCACGCGGCTGTTCTCGCCGTAGCCGGGCCAGACGAACGAGCCCTCGCTGTTCTTGCGGAACCAGTTCACGTAGTAGATCTTCGGCAGCTTGGCGGCGTCCGCCTGGGCGCCGACCTTCAGCCAGTGGGCGAAGTAGTCGCCCATGTTGTAGCCGCAGAACGGCAGCATCGCGAACGGGTCGCGGCGCAGCTCGCCGACGGTGCCCTCGGCAGCGGCGGTCTTCTCGGAGGCGATGTTCGCGCCCAGGAAGACGCCGTGCTGCCAGTCGAAGGACTCCGTCACCAGCGGGACGGCGGTGGCGCGGCGGCCGCCGAACAGGATCGCCGAGATCGGCACGCCCGCCGGGTCCTCCCACTCGGGGGCGATGGTCGGGCACTGCGCGGCCGGGACGGCGAACCGGGCGTTGGGGTGGGCGGCCGGGGTGCCGGACTCCGGCGTCCAGTCGTTGCCGCGCCAGTCGGTGAGGTGCGCCGGGGGCTCCTCGGTCAGGCCCTCCCACCAGACGTCGCCGTCGTCGGTCAGCGCGACGTTGGTGTAGACGGTGTTGCCCCAGAGGGTCTCGATGGCGTTGGCGTTGGTGTCGACGCCGGTGCCGGGCGCGACGCCGAAGAAGCCGGCCTCGGGGTTGATGGCGTAGAGCCGGCCGTCGGCGCCGAAGCGCATCCAGGCGATGTCGTCGCCGATCGTCTCGACCTTCCAGCCCGGGATGGTGGGCTGGAGCATGGCGAGGTTGGTCTTGCCGCAGGCGGAGGGGAAGGCCGCCGCGACGTACGTGGCCTCGCCGGTCGGCGGGGTGAGCTTGAGGACGAGCATGTGCTCGGCCAGCCAGCCCTCGTCACGCGCCATCGTGGAGGCGATCCGCAGCGCGTAGCACTTCTTGCCGAGCAGGGCGTTGCCGCCGTAGCCGGAGCCGAAGGACCAGATCTCGCGGGTCTCCGGGAAGTGCGAGATGTACTTGGTGCTGTTGCACGGCCAGGCGACGTCCGCCTCGCCCTCGGCGAGCGGCGCGCCGACGGTGTGCACGGCCTTGACGAACTCGCCGTCCTCGCCCAGCTGGTCGATCACGGCCTGGCCCATGCGGGTCATCACGCGCATCGACACGGCGACGTAGGCGGAGTCGGTGATCTCGACGCCGTACGCGGCCAGCGGGGAGCCGACCGGGCCCATCGAGAAGGGCACGACGTACATCGTGCGCCCCTTCATCGAGCCGCGGAAGAGACCGTTCTCGCCCTGGAAGACCTCCCGCATCTCGGCGGGGGCCTTCCAGTTGTTGGTCGGACCGGCGTCCTTCTCCTGCTCGGAGCAGATGTAGGTGCGGTCCTCGACGCGCGCCACGTCCGTGGGGTCCGAGGCGGCGTAGTAGGAGTTGGGGCGCTTCTTCTCGTCGAGCTTCCTGAAGGTGCCCTGAGCGACCAGCAGGTCCGCGAGGCGCTGGTACTCCTCCTCGGACCCGTCACACCACTCGATGCGGGCCGGCTGGGTGAGCTCGGCGATCTCGCTCACCCAGGCCAGCAGGCGCTTGTGACGGGTGGGCGCGGATGCGCTGAGAGCGAGGTTCTCGTACGACACGATCGCTCCGTTTCACGCCATCTCGGCACGGAGACGGCGTAGCGGGGGTTTGAGGGTGCTTGCAGCGTAGCTCCGGCCTCAAGCCCAGAACACGGCGCAACGGTGAAATTGACTCATCTTTTACTACATTCAGTCTGGTTACTTGTTGGTAATCCGGCTCCTTCGGCCGACCCGAGCCCGACCCGACCGACCCCCGAACACTCCAAAACGTCCAGTAGTGATGAGGACCACTTCCTACGCGTCAGTAACCTACGGATCCGTAGGTAGCAGGTAGCATGCTGCCCATGACTGCTGAGCTCCTGGAGAGCACGGAGCGCGTGGAGATCAAGCCGCGTTGGCGCGGCTGGCTGCACGCCGGGATGTTCCCCGCCACGGTGGCCGCCGGGATCGTGCTGATCTGCCTGGCCGACTCCACGCCCGCCAAGATCGCCTGCGCGATCTACTCGGTCAGCGCCTGGCTGCTGTTCGGGGTCAGCGCGGTCTACCACCGCTTCACCTGGGGGCCGCGCGGCGACGCCGTGCTGCGCCGCCTCGACCACGCGAACATCTTCTTGATCATCGCGGGCACCTACACCCCGTTCACCATCCTGCTGCTGGACGGCGCCGCGCAGCAGGTGCTGCTCTGGGCGGTCTGGGGCGGTGCGCTGGCGGGGATAGCGTTCCGGGTGTTCTGGGTCGGCGCGCCGCGCTGGCTGTACACGCCGGTGTACATCGCGCTGGGCTGGGCCGCCGCCTTCTTCCTGCCGGACTTCCTGCGCACCGGCGGGGTCGCGGTGCTGGTGCTGATGATCGTCGGCGGGGTGCTCTACAGCGTCGGCGGCGTGGTGTACGGGCTCAAGCGGCCCAACCCCTCACCGCGCTGGTTCGGCTTCCACGAGGTGTTCCACGCCTTCACCCTCGGAGCCTTCATCGTGCAGTACGTCGGGGTCTCACTGGTGGCGTACAGCGCGACCCGCTGAACCCGGCGCCCCACGACGGGCGGTCGGCCGGTCCAGTGACCGGGCGGCCGCCCGTTCCGCTGTCCACTCCGGACCCGGCCGGCCCGGCCGGCGGTCCCCGCGCTCGTGCGCCGCGCCGTCGTGCCCCGGGCGCTCGTACGCCGGGCGCTCGCCCCCCGGACGCTCCCGTGCGGCGCGCTCGCGGGCCGCACGGTCGTGACCCGGAAGCTCGGCGGCCGAGTGGTCGTGGCCCGGAAGCTCCGAGGTCCGACGCTCCGGCGCCGGGAACCCGCGCACCGGGTACTCGCGCACCGGGTACTCGCGGCCGGGGTGCTCGGGGATCAGCTGCTCACGCACCCCGTACGGACGGGAGCCGGCCTGCCGCGCGTCCAGCGCCTCACGCGCCCGGCGGCAGCGCTCGCAGTGCGCCGGGTCCGGCCGGCCGCGCCCCGGGCGGTGCCGGCGCGCCGGACGGCGCTCACGCGGCCCGGCCTGCTGGTGCAGCTGCTGCCAGCGCCGGCCGACGTACACCATGAGCAGCAGCACCTCGACCCCGGCGACCCCCAGCACCAGGACGGCACCGTTGATCAGGTAGGCCGCGACCACGGCCAGCGCGGACCCCACCACCACCGCCGCACCCCAGATCTGGGCGCTCGACTCCCTGCCGGCCATTCGACTCCCCTTCCTGCGCCGGGCACGTGGTCGGCTCCTGCCGCCCCACCCCTTCTCGCTCTCGGCACGCTTCGGCCAGCACTGACCGATTGCCACATCCTATCTACCGTCAGTCACCCGAAGCCGCCCCGGGGCGGCGAACGCCAGATCAACGTTGCGTCAATTCCTTGTGCGGGAAGCACACTTCCAGGACACGTCACGCTGGGTCACGACTACTCGCGGTGGCGCGCTACATTGACGGCCATCCTCTTTTGGAAGTTACTGTCATTTGACAGTCACTTCCCCGAAGGCTCCGGAGGCCGCCGTGACCCCTCCCGCCGTACCCGCCCCGCCCGCTCCGCCCGGCCCCGATCCGCGGCGCTGGCTGGCGCTGGTCGCCGTCGCGCTGAGCGTCCTGGTCATCAGCTTCGACATGACGATCCTCAACGTGGCCCTGCCGACCCTGGCCTCCCAGCTGCGGGCCACCACCGGCCAGCAGCAGTGGATCGTCGACGCCTACACGGTGGTCTTCGCCGCCGCGATGCTCCCGGCCGGCCTGCTCGGGGACCGCTTCGGCCGCCGCCGCACCCTCACCACCGGCCTCGCACTGTTCGGCCTCGCCTCCGCGGTCGGCATGCTCGCCGACAGCCCCGGCACCCTGGTCGCCGCCCGTGCGGCGATGGGTCTGGCCGGCGCCCTGGTGATGCCGATGTCCCTGGCGGTGATCCCCGGTCTGTTCCCGGCCGGCGAGCAGCGCCGCGCCACCGCGATCCTCTCCGCCGCGCTCGCCGCCGGCACCCCGCTCGGCCCGCTGATCGGCGGCTTCCTGCTGCAGCACTTCTGGTGGGGCGCGATCTTCGTGATCAACGTCCCGCTGACGGTGATCGGCATCGTCGCCTGCGTCCTGCTGCTGCCGGAGACCCGCAACCCCGCCGCGCCCCGGATCGACGTGCTCGCCACCGTCCTCGGCGCGGGCGGTCTGGCCGCACTGACCTACGGCATCATCGAGGGCCCCGAACGCGGCTGGGCCGACCCGCTGGTGATCGGCATGATCGGCGGCTCGCTGGTCGCCCTCACCGTCCTGGTGCTGCGCAGCCGCCACCAGCACGCCCCGATGCTCGACCTCACCCTGCTCGCGGACCCGACCTTCCGCTGGGCCGCGGGGGCCGCGACGCTGGTCTCCCTGGTGCTCTTCGGCGCCTTCTTCGTCCTGCCGCTGTACTTCCAGAGCGTGCTGGGCGCGGACGCCTTCGGCACCGGTCTGCGGCTGATGCCGATGATGGTCGGGCTGATGGTGGCCGCCAAGCTCAGCGAGGGGCTGGTCGCCCGGATCGGCCCCCGGTCGGTGATCGCCCTCGGGCTCACCTCGCTGGCCGCCGCCCTGCTGCTCGGCAGCCGCACCTCCGTCTTGGACGGCTACGGCCTGGCGGCCGTCTGGCTCACCCTGCTCGGCCTGGGCATGGGCCTCTCGCTGATCACCGCCCAGGCCTCCGCCCTGCTCACCCTGCCGCCGGCCCGGGCCGGGGTCGGCTCCGGCCTGATGCAGACGCTGCGCCAGGTCGGCGGCGCGATCGGGGTCGCCGTCTTCGGCAGCATGCTGGCCGACTCCTACCGCGGTGCGCTGGACACCGCCGCGCTCCCGGCCGAGGCCGCGCACCGGGCCGGGCAGTCGGTGGTCGCCGCCGACGCGGTAGCCGCCGCCTCCGGGGACGGCGCCCTGACCGTCTCCGCCCACGCCGCCTACGTGCACGGGATGACGCTCGTCCTGCTCGTCTCCGGGGTGATCGCCCTGCTCTCGGCGGTGCTGGTCGCCCTGCGGATGCCGACCGCCGAACCGCGCCCGGGCACCGGCGCCGGTCCCGCCCCGGAGACCACCGCCGTCCCCGCCGCCGATCACGGATAATCGAAGGTATGAGCGCAACGCGGCCGACCACGGCGCCCCCGGCAGACCCGGCCCACTCGGTCCGGGCGATGCTGGAGGCGCCGCTGTCGCTGCGCGAACGGAAGAAGCTGAGGACCCGCCGGACGATCCGCCGCGAGGCGTACCGGCTGATGGCCGCGCAGGGCTACGAGAACACCACCGTGGAGCAGATCGCGGCCGCGGCCGAGGTCTCGCAGTCCACCTTCTTCCGGTACTTCGCCACCAAGGAGGACCTCGTCCTCACCGACGAGTACGACCCGGCGATCGTCAGCGCGCTGCTCGCCCGCCCCGCTGACGAACCGTTTCTCCGCTCCTGCCGCGAAGCCATCGTCGGCCTGATCCGCGAACTGATCCAGGACGAACGCGACGAGCTGCTCACCCGCCTGCGGCTGATCCACGGCGTCCCCGCGCTGCGCGCCAGGATGCGCGAGAACGCCAACGACCCGCAGCGCCTCTACCTCGCCGTCCTGACCCGGCGCCGGGGCGTCGAGGAGCCGACCTTCGAGATGCGGGTCACCGCGGCCGCCCTGGGGGCGGCGACCGGCGAGACCGTCCTGCGGTGGGCCGAGAGCAACGGCGAGCTGGACATCGCCGACCTGGTCGACCACACCTTCGCCGTGCTGGAGCGCGGCTTCACCGACCTCTAGGGTCGCACCCGCGAAGCCGCGACGGGGCCCGGCCGCCGAGCCGGACCCCGCCGCTCACCCGAGGGACGCGCTCTCCGACGGACTCGTCGTCCGGCGGACCCGCTACCAGACGGACCCGCCATCCGGTGGACCCGCTACCCGATGGACGCGCTAGCCGCGCCGGGCGCCCGCCCGTCGCCGCAGGGCCAGGCCCGCGCCCACCAGCACGGTGGCCCCCAGGGCCGCCGCCGCCGTGACGGCCGGCAGCGTGCCGCCGTCCGCCGCGGCCGCCCCCTGCCCGGTGGCGTCCGGCTGGTAGCCGCCGCCCTTGCCGGCCCGGTCGTACGCCGAGCCGGGCAGCTTGTCCCCGTACCGCTGGTGGACCAGCCGCTGGTAGGCCGCCAGACTCACCCCGGACCCGCCCACCGAACGCCGCGCCTCGTCGTCCAGCGGCAGCACCCGGCCGTCCCGCAGCACGTACCAGGCGTTGAGCTGCGGTTCGCGGAACGGCGTCCCGCCACCGCCGGCCGCCGCCCGCGCCGCGTAGTCGGTCTCGTCGCCGCCCGAGGCGATGTTGACCACCCGCCAGCCGTCGCCCTGTTTGACCGTCCAGACCGAGGCCACCTGGCCGTCCGCCGAGACGGCCTTGCTGGCGGTGTACTCGGCCGTCGCGACCGGTGCGCCCGGGGCGCCGGCCACGAAGCCGGCGTCCAGGGTGTAGACCGGCACGGTGTCGCCCGAGAGGCTCGGCGCGGCCGCGCTCGCCGCCCGCGCCTCCTCGGCCGCGCCGATGGTGAGCTGCTGGGTCGGCGGGACGCCCTTGCGGGCGAAGAAGTGACCCAACCGGTCCAGGACGGCCGGGTCCTGGACCGCGCCCCGGGCCTGCGCGAGGTCGGCGGCGGTGACCGGGGCGGGGGTGCCCGCGGGGCTGTCCGCGGCGGTGTCCGCCTGGGCGGCCGGGGTGACGGCCAGACCGAGGCCGGCGGCGAGCAGGACGGCGACGGCCGCGTTACGGATGCTGGTCATGGCCGCCCTCACGCGCCGATCCGGTACAGGGAATGGGTCCAGGAGAACGTGCCGTTGGACACGTAGTAGGTGAAGTCCGCCCAGTTGTAGCGGGTGTTGGAGGGCCACGGGTCGCCCCAGTACACCCAGTTGCTGCCGGTGTCGTAGCCGTAGACCACGTGCATGTGGCCACCGCCGGAGCTCCACTGGATCCGGGTCTCGATCGGCCGGTTGGCGTTCACCTCGGTCTGCACCGTGCTGTAGCGCAGGTACCCGGTGACGTACGAGCCGGGGTTGATGCCGATTCGGCTGAGACCGTTCTGCACGTCGCCCAGCGTGGCCTGGCTGTTGGGGCAGCTGGAGTTGGACGAGCGGCCGAACGCGGCGTTGCAGAACTGGTTCTGGCTGTAGTCGTACCCGAACCAGGTGGCGATGGTGTTGCCGCTCGCCGCCCAGCACCAGTTGGTCTGCTGTTGCTGCTGCATGGTGATGTTGAGCTTCTTGAACGTGCCGGCCAGATCGGCCGTACTGCCCGGCGCCGCGGCCGGACGAACGTGGGCGGACGCACCGGTGGGGGCCGGCGCGGCCGAGGCGGGGCTGGTCGCCGCGACGCTGAGCGCCGGGCCGAGCACGCCCAGCGCGAGCGCCGCGACGGCGCGGCGCGGACGTATCCGTGGAACTGGCATGGGGGAGTTTCTCCTTGCACGACAGAGGAGTGGGGGTTCCGTCTGGGTGCGGTCCGGATCGCGCCACCGAGCATCGCCCCGTTGACAGAAGCAGGTCAACGGCCTTCACAGCACGCGGAACGCGGTGTGAACGGCCCGGCCCAGGTGTGAACGCCGCCCCGCAAACGCCCGCGCGGCAGGCCCGGACCGGTGACAAACGGCCTTCCACATGTGAATATTCACGACCAGCCGGTGTCTGTCCTGCCCGCCCACCGAGGAGGCCGCCATGCAGCGGAGCGACCAGGCCGACCTCGCCACCGCGCTGCGCACCGGCCCGTTCCACGTGGCCCTGCGCACCGCCATCGCCGCCCGGGGCCTCGCCCTGCACCGGATCCGCCGGCACCTCGCCCTGCGCGGCATCGACATCGGGGTCACCAGCCTCAGCTACTGGCAGCAGGGCCGCCGCCGGCCCGACCGGCCCGAATCGCTGCGCGCGGTCCGGGCCCTGGAGGAGGTGCTGGAACTCCCCGAGCACTCCCTCACCCGGCTGCTCGGCCCCCGCCGGGCCACCCCCGCCGAGCAGGCCGGCCCGCCCGTGCGCCCCTACCGGGACCTCATCTCCCCGGCCGCCGCCGTCGACGACCTGCTCGCCGAGCTCTCCGGCCCGCGCGACACCGGGCTGCACACCATCACCCACATCGAGCGGATCCGGATCGGCGCCGACCGCCAACTGCTGCGCCGGGACTCCCAGCACGCGCTGCGCGCCCACCGCGAAGGCATCGACCGCTACCTGGCCATCTACCAGGGGGACCCGGGCTGCGACATCGCCCGGGTCGGCGTGCGCGCCGAGGAGAACTGCCGCCCCGGCCGGATCCGCCGCGACCAGGCCCATCACCTGCTGGTCGCCGAGCTCCTCCTCGACCGCCGCCTCCGGGCCGGCGACACCCACCTGCTGGGCTACGGCTTCGACGCCAGCCCGTCACCCACGCCCGGCTGCGAGTACGTCCGAGGCTTCAACTCCGGCGCCGGCCAGTACGTCCTTCAGGTCACCTTCCACCCCGCCGCCCTGCCCGTCCGCTGCCACCGCTTCGCCCTCCGCTCCCCCGGCGAGAAGCCTTACGATACGGAGGAGTTGACCCTCGACGGCCACCACTGCGTGCACCTGGTGGCGACGGCTCTCCAGCCCTGCCTGCTCGGCGTCCGGTGGGACTGGGAGTAGCCCGCCCCCGCGCCGTGGACGGGCCGCCCGCCGGTCACGCCCGGACGCCGAAGCGTCGGACGGGGACGCCCGCCGCTCAACCGCGGAAGCCGACCGTCAGGCAGTCCTCCACGGGGCGGTAACCGAGCTGCCGGTAGATCGAGTTGCTGGTCGGGTTGGCCAGATCGGTGAACAGCAGCACCTCGGCCGCCCCCTGCGCGAGCGCGTGCGCCGAGGCCGCCGCGGTGACGCCGCTCGCGTAGCCGCGGCCGCGCCGCTCGGGCGGGGTGTAGACCGGCCCGATCCGCGACATGCCGGCGATCACCGGGCTGTTCCCGGCCATCGCGACCGGGGCGCCGCCGTCCTCCCAGACGTGGAGCAGCCCGGCGGCGATCCGGTCGTCCACCGTGTCCCGGGCGTTGGGGAGTTCGATGGCGACCTCGGCCCCGAAGGCCCCGTACCAGTCGACCAGCAGCTCGCGGTCGGCCGGAGCGCAGACCCGGGGGCGGCCGGCGGGCGCGGCGGGCCGGTCAGCCCGTCGAGCCGGTAGAGCCGCTGACGGGAGCGCGCGCACGCGGTGGCGCCGGTCGCGGCCTGCCAGGCGGCGGCGAACGCGTGGACCGCCGACTCGCCACCGGAGACCGCCGTGACCTCGGTGAAGTCCGGCCCCGCCGCGGCCAGTTCGACGGCGAGCTCGGCCGCCGCCCGGTCCGGCATCACGCCGAGGCGCGGCTCGAACGGCGGGGTCCGCAGGAACGCGCCCTCGACCGGGCCGCGCGGCTCACGGCTCCACCACCCGAAGACCGGCGTCTGCGGGCCGAAGGCGTGCGGCCCGCGCCCGACCAGCCGGTCGCTCACGGTGAGCAGGACGGTGTTCTCGGCCGGGCGGGCGCGGAGGAAGCCGCCCGCCCGCGCGAGGAAGTCGTCCAGGGACGTGGTCAGGGTCCAGGTCATGGGCGATTCTCGCCCGGCCGCGCGGCCGGGCACAGCTGGATTCAGCTCGCCGGGTCGTCCAACTCCACCAGGACGCCCAATCGTTCGGCCAGCACCGCCGGGTCGGTGGTCGGTGCGTCGCAGGCGAAGTGCCGGCAGATGTACGCGGCGGGTGCGCCACCCACCAGCGGCCGGTCCGCCAGCAGCGGCACCTCGTCGGCGTCCGGCGCGCCGACCGCGACCACCGCGCCGGGCGCGGTGCCCAGCAGCGCCGCCCGGTGCAGCGCGGCCGTCGCCGGATCCCCGGCCGATCCGACCACGGCCACCTCGCGCGGGCCGTCCACCAGCGCTTCGGCCACCGCCAGGCCCCAGCCGATGAACCGGGGCGCCCGGCCGGCCAGTGCCCCGACGATGCCGAGCGCCCGCTCGGCGGCCGTGCGGTGGCGCGCCGACCCGGTGTAGGCGGCGTAGGTCAGCAGCGCGCCGGCCGCGGCCGTCCAGCCGGACGGGGTGGCGTTGTCCGTCGGGTCCTGGGGCCGCCGGATCAGCTCCTCGGCGTCGTCGGCGGTGTCGTACAGCGCGCCGGACGCCTCGTCGGCGAAGTGCTTGAGCACGGTGTCCAGCAGCCCGCCGGCCAGCTCCAGCCACTCGGCCTCGCCGGTGACGGCGTACAGCGCGAGGAAGCCCTCGGCGGTGTCCGCGTAGTCCTCCAGGACGCCCGCGTGGGCACCGGCCCGGCCGTCCCGGGAGGTGCGCAGCAGCCGGCCGTCCGGCGTGAGGTGGACCGCCAGCAGCAGGTCGGCGGCGCGTTCGGCGGCCTCGACCAGGTCGGGCCGCTCCAGCAGCGCGCCGGTCTCGGCGAGCGCGGCGACGGCCAGCCCGTTCCAGGCGGCGACCACCTTGTCGTCCCGGGCGGGCGCCGGCCGCTCGGCCCGCGCCGCGAAGAGCCTCGCCCGGATCCGCTCGGCCGCCTCGGCGTCCGGCGGGTCGGCCGGCAGCTGCAGCACCGAGGAGCCGTGCTCGAACGTCCCCGTCGCGGTCACCTCGTAGAGCTCCGCCGCGAGGGCCGCGTCCGCCTCCCCCAGCACCTCGGCGAGCTGCCCCGGCGTCCAGGCGTAGTACGCGCCCTCGACCGAGGCGCCGCTCCCGTCCAGGCTGTCGGCGTCCAGCGCCGAGGCGAACGCCCCTTCGGGGGTGCGCAGTTCACGCAGCAGGAAGTCGGCCGTGGAGAGCGCCACCCGGCGGGCGAGCGGGGAGCCGGTGGCCCGCCACAGGTGCAGGTACGCGCGGAGCAGCAGCGCGTTGTCGTACAGCATCTTCTCGAAGTGCGGGACGACCCAGTCGGCGTCCACCGCGTACCGGGCGAAGCCGCCGCCGAGCTGGTCGTGGATGCCGCCGCGGGCCATCACCGCGGCGGTCCGGACGGCCATCTCCAGCGCGGCCGCCGAGCCGGTCCGGGCGTGGTGGCGCAGCAGGAACTCGATCACCATGGCCGGCGGGAACTTGGGCGCCCCGCCGAAGCCGCCGCGCCGGGCGTCGAAGTCCCGGCCGAGCGCGACCAGCGCCTCGTGCAGCTCGGCCTCCCCCGGCGGCCGGTGGACCCCGCTGCCGACCCCGTACACCGAGGCCCGCTCGGCCAGGTCGGACCGGATCCGGGCGGCGACCTCGCCGACCTCCTCGCGCCGGTCCCGCCAGGCCGCGTCGACGCCCTCCAGGACCTGCCGGAAGGACGGCATCCCGTGCCGGGGCTCCGGCGGGAAGTACGTCCCGAAGTAGAACGGGTCCTTGTCGGGCGTGAGGAAGACCGTCATCGGCCAGCCGCCCTGCCCGGTGGCCGCCTGCACCGCCTCCATGTAGACCGCGTCGACGTCCGGCCGCTCCTCGCGGTCGACCTTCACCGCGACGAACCGCTCGTTGGCGTACGCGGCCAGCGCCTCGTCCTCGAAGGATTCGTGGGCCATCACGTGGCACCAGTGGCACGCAGCGTAACCAACCGATAGCAGAACGGGTACATTGCGCCGTTTCGCTTCCTCGAACGCCTCGGATCCCCACGGCCACCAGTCGACCGGATTGTCCGCGTGCTGAAGCAGATAAGGCGAGGTCACACCAGCCAACCGGTTCATGAGACCCAGCCTCTCACGCCGCCACGGCCCTGCCGGTTCGGCCCGCAAGCCCCCGTCCTACTTGGCCGATTTACACTCATGCGCCATCACGTGGTGAAGGCGGATCGCCCCTTTTGCACCCAGGTCGCCCTGCGGACGCTGGAGGTTCTGCCCCGACTCAGAGCCGGTGCCCGACTGGAAGCGGGCAGTACGCTGAGTCGAGCAGCACCGCATCCTCGAAGGAGGTACTTCATGACCGCCGAGATGGTGGCGCCCGCGTGGATGCACACGCAGATCAGCGCGGAGCAGTACGACTCCTGGACCGAGGAGCAATGCGCCGGCATCGAGATCGTGGACGGGATGGTCGTCGTGAGCCCGAGCGCCTCCAAGCGGCACAACCGGCTGGCTCGGGTCCTGGCCAATGCCCTGGACACCGCCGCGGGCCCAGACTGGAACGCCGACACGGACTTCGACGTCCGCTTGCAGGACGTGCCGCTCACCAACCGCCGCCCGGATATCACCGTGTACCGGGCGGAGACCATCGACTTCACACCCACCCGCCCCGAGCACGTGCTGCTGGTCGTCGAGGTCGTATCCCCGGGGTCAGAGACCACCGACCGGATCGTGAAGGTGGACCAATACGCCAAGGCCGGCATCCCCTTCTACTGGCGCATCGAGCAGTCCCCCATCGGCGGTCCGGTCGTCTACACCTACGTCCTCGACCCGGCCAACAGGGCCTACCGGGACGGCGAGGTGTTCACCGGTACCGTGAAGGCCACCGCGCCGTTCCCTGTCACGGTCGACCTTGGGGCCCTGTGAGCGACGAGGAATCGTCCCCGTCCTCGGCACCTCCGACGCCCTGTGGGCTGAGACATGTCCGCAACCGGGGGCCTCTGGGCATCGGCCCCAGCTCGGCCTGGACCGGTGTTGCTACGGCATTCCGCGTGTCCCGTACAGGCCATGTCGCTTTGGTGGCATCTCTCTTCAGTTAGCTAAACTCGTTTTCTGCGTCGGTTTGCTGCCTGACCAGCAGCGTCGCCGCATGGGTACATCTGTGCACATTCAGCGGTCTTGACTGATCCGCCACGAGTACGCAGAGTTAGCGCACGCGTGGGGGGTGACAGTGGAGTCGCTGGTGGGGGTGCCGAGTGCGCGGCAGCGCTTGTTCTCCGAGCCTCAGCTCGATGACTCGGGTGCAGACACCTTCGACCGGTACAACTGGCAGGCATCGATGGCAGCAGCCGATGGCCTTCGTCTGTACTTGGACTCGCTCGACGGCGATGGACGCCCGCCCAAGGACATCGACAGTCGCATCGTCTGCGAGTTGCAGGAAGACTGGGCAGCGGTCGACGGTGACGCAGTTGAACTGGTCTCGGCCAAGCACCGAGACGTAACCACAGGTCCCTTCACGACGGTCAACGCCCTTGCCGACGCCGGCGGCGTGGCTCACCTCTTCGGCCGTTGGAACGCACTGCACGAGACCGTCACTTGTCGACTCGTGACGACATTTGGCTTGTCGTCCGACGCGCAGAAGCTCGAAAAGGCCTGGGTGAAGCTGAGAGAGCTTCGCATGGCGCGTCAGCCCCTGGACGTGCCCGACGATCACCGCACATCCGTTGCGGACCTCTGCCAAGCCCTGCGGTCGTACTGCAAGGAATTGCCTTCAAGTTGGGCACCAGCCGCAAAACCTATGCCGCCTCCTACCGATGCGGAGATCGCGCAGGTTATCCGATTTATGGCTGTGCTTGATGTCGAGGCCGAGAAGCCTCTCCGCAGCCAGCTCGAGTTCGCCGCCGCAAACATGTATGCACGCCCGCTATGTAACCGCTTGGGACTGCCGATCGACCCTGAGTCGATTTGGGCAGCTGTGCATGACATCTTCTACGCACGCATGCGCAAGGCAGGACCCATCCCGACAGGCAAGCTGCCCGCCGTACTCGCCTACCGGATTGGCGCCACATCACCGAACACGGCCCAGTTGGAGCGCTCCCTCCTAAACCGAATCGTCACACTTGACGACATCGACCTGGCGGTCAGGACTGCCATCTCCCAGCCTCACGGCTATCGGCCACTTCCCCGTCTTCAGCGAACCACCAAGCTCGCCGTGAAGATGCAGGCAGGCCAGTGTCCGGACAACAGCATCGAACGAGCTGAGCACCTAGCTCAGGAGTACAGGGACTTCTGGCGTGATGAGCGCAGCGGCAACCCCACCGCCCGAGTGGCTCAAGCACGCCTCGATCGCTACCTCTTGCGCATCAGCGACGAAGCAACCCAAACCACACTCTCAGAAGTACCTCGAGGGCCAGCGTTCTGGAAGGCCGTACAACACCTTCTCGCGGCCTCATCGCCAGCCGAGCTGCCAAACGGGATAGACAGCGAGCTGCTGCTCGGGGGAATCTGCGATCTGAGCAGCCAGTGCAAGGTGTGGTTCAGTGACCGTTTCGACGTAGACCAAGCCATCGAGGCCATCCAGCGCGGACAGGGGCAGATCTCATGAACGATGCCCTGGACCGCGCCCTGCTGCGCGAGGACCTCGCCTATCACCAAACACGGGTCCTTATCCTCGTGACCTCCGTGGCCGGCACCACTGGCCACAGCGGCAAGCTCGATGGCCTAACAAAACTGGCGAAGCTCGACTTCCTGTTGCGCTACCCCGCCTTGGCCTCCACGGTGCTCGACCTGCTTGATCCGCGAGATCGACGTCTGGCTCTGGCCCCTGAGGAACTAGCGGCACCAACCGAGGTTGAGGCACCGATGACTCGATACAAGTACGGCCCTTGGGATGACCGCTACTACGCAGTCATTGGCGCACTGGTAGGACGCGGCCTTCTTCGCTACACAAAGGGCCGCAGAGGGAGCGTGGCGTTGGTTCCGACGCCGTCGGGTAAGCGACTTGTGGCAGATTTGGCTGCCACAGAAGCTTGGGCGGTTATTAAGGAACGCAGCGACGCCGTCGCGGAAGCCTCTGCAGACATGACCGGAAACACCTTGAAGGACCTCATCTATGAGCGGCTGGCCGATCTCATGAACCGCCCACACAGGGAGGCCATTCAGTGACTACTAAGTTTCGCCTCGAGAAGGTAGAGATCCAGTCTACTGAGGGGCCTGTGCAGTATCAGTTCCCGTCAGATCTGACAGTCCTGGCCGGCCCCACGGGTGTTGGCAAGACCACGCTTCTCGAACTGATCAAGTGGGGTCTAGGAGGCGACGGCCAGCTAGCCCCCGTCGTAACGGAAAACGTTCTAGACCTCTCGCTTCAAGTCTCGGTCGGTGAAAACAGGTTCCGTCTCTCTCGAAGTCTTGACCCGCAAAAAAGGAAAACCGTTCGCGTCACAGATCTCGTGACCGGCGAGCGACTTCGAGATCATCAGGTTAAGTCGGGCGAGGATGGCAGCCTTAACGCTCTTCTCATGACGAGCCTAGGGCTTCCGACTGACATGCGTGCCGCTGCACAGACTGGCCGCAGCACGAAGGCTGGGTCGCGGATTACATTCGCAGACATCTTCACGTACATGTACGTCCCCCAATCGGAAATAAACCGAGACATCGCGAGAAGCCAAGACTCGTATCTCGAGCCGAAACGCAAGGCGGTATTTGAGCTGATTTTTGCGCTCGCCGATCCGGAGCTCTTCGACAAGCGCTCGGAGGCGAACACCCTCAAGGGGATGGTCGAAGAAGCCTCAGATCACCACAAGAAGATTCTCCAATTCTTGCGGGATAGCAACACGCAAACCAAGGAAGAGGCGGAGCAGGAACGCGAGAAAGCCCTCGATTCTCAGCGAGAGGCAGAGGAGCAGAGGACACAGCTCAGGGACGATATCGATCCCGTCACCGATCGCGAAACGCAGGCGCTCCGAGACCTGCTCAGCGAGGCCGAGCGAAGTCTCGCTGATGCACATAGCACGGCGGTTTTCCTCGGCCGACAAGCAGAGGAACTCTCCGGCGAACGCCGTCGGGTAAATGCTGACCTGGCTCGCCTGAACCGAATGCGCGACGCGGGCGAGAGGTTGGCACAGATCGAGTTCACCACCTGTCCCCGCTGTATGCAGGCACTGAAAACCCGTGAGGTGCCCCATGGGCACTGCCGACTGTGCTTGCTTCCGGATGAAGCAGCATCGACGGATGAGCTAGATCAGTACGAAACCGCGCAACTCATGGATCAGATGGAAGAAATGGAAAAGCAGCTGGCCTTCGTTGGCCAGCAGACAGAGAATGCGCGGCAGTTGATCCTGGATCGCCAAAAGCTTGTTCGACACCTTGAGGCCGCGATCGACACACGAACAGCCAACCGCGTAAGCCCGCGGCTTCAAGCGTACAGCGACATCTCCGAGAAAATCGCAGCCTCGCGGGTCGCACAGAAGCACTTCGAGAATGTCCTGCAACAATGGGACCGGGTTGCAGATCTGGCAAACGCGGAAGACGAACTCCGGAAAAAGTACGAGCAAACCGTCCGGGAAATCGAGCAGAAAGATTCGCAACTCCAGGAGCGGCGAAGGTACATCGTTGGCGAGATCTCCAAGGAGTTCAATCGCGTTGTATCAGACCTGCAAATTCCTGGAGTTAAAGAAGCAAGCATTCACGAAACCAACTACCTGCCACTGCTTAACGGGAAACCCTTCAAGCAGTTCTCCCGGGGTGGCGGCATCGTAACTGCCACACAGGTTGCCTATTGGACTGCCCTGCTCGCGGTCGCCCTTCGGGAGAGGGGCGTCCCTTACCCGACTTTCCTGCTTCTCGACAGCCCTCGCCTTGCCCTGAACGAGGAACAGGATCTCACTTTCGGTCTCTATCGGAGGTTGGTGACCCTGGCCGAGGAAAACTCCGGACGAGTTCAGATAATCGTTGCCGACCACGCTCTGCCAACGGCATACCGAAAGGAGTATGCCGAGATCGCCTTCAGCTACGCGAAGCCAACAATTAGCTCAGTAAAGCACCCTGGAAAGGGAGGTGTTAAGCCGTTGGGAGCTACGACTGATTGAGGGAATCTCCGCCGTCTCCGACAGGCAAGTTCATTTCGGGCGAACGAAAATCAAGTCACCCGCCCTCAGCATCAAGCACCTTCTGCAGGCGGGCGCGGGTGCGGTGGAGATGGACGTGGACGGTGTTCACTGCAACACCGAGGTGATCGCCAATCTCAGTTACATGAAGGCCAGTTGCCGCAATAGCCCGTAACAGGATCTTGTGGATGCGAGCTGGTGGGCCGTGTCCGGTGTGACGATTCGTCCGTTGGCTGAGGTGTGAGTGCACCGTGGATGATCGACGACGAGTTGTGGGCGCTGATCGAGCCGGTCCGGCCGGGGCGGTCGCCGGGGCCTCGGCCAGTGGACGACCGGCTGTGCCTGCAGGGAATCCTGTTGGTGCTGTTCACGGGCATCCCCTGGCAGCAGTTGCCGCCGGAGTTGAGCTTCGGCTCGGGGCAGACGTGCTGGCGCCGGCTGTGCCGGTGGACCGAGGCCGGGGTCTTCGACCAGGTCCACCGGATACGGCTCGCCGAGTTGAACGCGGCCCGGCGGATCGACTGGACGAGGGCTTGTGTGGACGCCTTCCACGCGCGGGCCAAAAAGGGGGTGCCGGGGTTGGCCCGTCGCCGGTCGACCGCGGCAAGTCGGGCAGCAAGCACCACCTGACCTGCGACGGCAACGGCACCCCTCTCAAGGTCATCACCACCGGCGGGAACGTCCCCGACATCACCCAGGCCCTCGCCCTGGTCGACGGCGTCCCACCGATCGCCGGGCGACCGGGTTGGCCCAGGAAGAGGCCCAAGTCCCTGCTCGGCGACAAGGGTTACGACAGCCGGCACGTGAGGCGGCAGCTGACCCGGCGTCGGATCCTGCCGGTCATCTCCCGACGTGGCGAGCCGGACATCCGCGGCCTCGGCGAGCTCCGCTACGTGGTCTAGCAGACCTTCGCCCTGCTACACCAGTTCAAGCACCTGCACCCGCTGGGGACATCGCCTCGACCTCCACGACTCACTCGCGTCCGCCCTCGTCTGCTGGCGAAGACTCAACAAGCCAATGCCGTGATCGTGTTACGAGCTCTTATGGCTCCGTGCCCCTACTCCTCAGCGATGTCTGCGAGTCCGCTGCCCTCGAGGCACTGGCGGATGGTGGCATACCTCTCGGGCCCCCACTCTGGTGAGGCGGCCAGCTCGGCCTCCACCCAAGCGTCGATGCTTGCGTCCAGCTGCTCATCGTATGTGTCCATGCGGCTACCTTCTGGCAACACCCCAGGGGTGGACTACCTGGTTGCGTAAGTTCACTGGCACTAGTTGACGATACGTCAGAAACTAACCAATGGCAGGATGCGTACCCCACCGAGAGAGGATGGGTACGTCCCGCCTTGCTGCTTCTGACATCGCCTCCTCTCCCCCACTCCCACCAGTCCACAGGATTGATGGCGTGCTGCTGGAGACAGGGCGACTGGGCATGGACCAGTCGATTCACCATGCCCGGCAGTATCCCAGCCGCCTGCCCCGTCGCGGGGACCGATGCGCCAAACACACCGAGGCAGGACGGCATGACTGAGACTTGCAACCGGTATCTAAGTACAGGTTTACCGTCGTAGACATCCCCGCCATACCGCACGCGGGGTGGATGCGAGGAGCAGACCATGACGGAGCTGAGCTGGGTGCCGACGTCGTGCACTCTGCCCACCGAGCAGCAGCCGCTGCGGGTGGCCGAATGGGACGGGCTGTTCACCGACCACCTGACGGCCGTGACCCGGCCGGACCGGCTCCGGTTGCACCTGCTGCTCGACGCCGCCGAGGGCACCGACGAGAAGGTACGAGACCTGGCCGACCGCGAGAGCGGATGCTGCTCGTTCTTCACCTTCACCGTCACCCCGGCCACCGACGGCGAGGTGCACTTGGAGGTCGAGGTCGACCCGGCACACGAGAAGGTGCTGGCCGCCCTGCACGAGCGGATCACCGCCACCGGCGGCCGGCCGTGACCGGTGAGGGCCTGCGCTCGGGGCAGGTCGCCGACGCGGCCGGGGTGAACGTCCAGACCCTGCGCTACTACGAGCGGCGCGGCCTGCTGGCGGAGCCGGACCGCTCCCCGGGCGGCCACCGCCTCTACGACGAGCAGGCCGTCACCGTGCTGCGGGTGATCAAAGCCGCCCAACGCCTGGGCTTCACCCTGGAGGAGGTCGCCGAGCTACTGGAGACCGGCCGCCACCGCCACGGCCGCCCCGTCCCCGGACTCCGGGAACGCGCCCGCGCCAAGCTCGCCGAGGTCGAGCAGAAGATCGCCGACCTCACCACCATCCGCGAAGCCCTCACCACCGCCCTCGACGCCGGCTGCGACGACCTCACCCGGTGCGCCGGAAGCGCGTGCTGCCCCATCCCCTTCACCGACCTCGCCCAGGAGACACGCCATGCCGGACCCTGCTGCTGACCAGCCCACCCACCGCACCCCCAAGACCCTGGGCGCACTCGCCGCCCTGGCCTGCGTGGCCTGCTGCGCACTGCCCGTCCTGATCACCGCCGGGGTCGTCGGCGCAGGCGTCGGCGCGGTGGTCGAGTGGCTGCCCGCCATCGCGCTTGTCTTGGCCGTCCTCGCGGTAGGCGCCTGGTGGCTGGGCAGGCGCCGCGCCTCCTGCTCCTGCGGGCCGAAGGCCGACGGGCAAGCCGGGTGCGGCTGCGGGAAGTCCGGCGACCTGCTGACGATCGGCGCCCCGGGCGCGAAGCGGGACCGGTAGGCACCCTCGCTCGTCCCCGTCCCTTCCCCTTCGCGTGTCGGCGAGCTGAGCAGGCCCGGCGACCGCGTCGACACCTTCCCGGACCGGAGCTCCCAGTTGTCCGTGCGCGTGCCCAGGATGGGCCTCCTTCTCCGCCGGGCCGCGGCCCGGCACCCGGCGGCGGTCATCGCCGGGGCGGTCGCCATGGCCCTGGTGGCCAACCTGGTCCTGTGGCTGGCCGGCCTGAGCCTCGGCGGGTCGTTCCGGTTCACCGAGGCCGAGAGCTCCCTGCACACCGCCACCGCCCCGCAGGGTGTCATCACCTTGACGGTGCTGCCGATGAGCGCCGGAGTGGGCCGCGGTTTGCGGCCCCGCGCTCCTTGCTCCTCAAACGGCGACAGCGGGCGGGCTGTCCTCCAAGCGCCGGCGGATGCTGGCGTACTTCTCGGGCCCCCACTCGGGCGAGGCGTCCAGTTCGGACTCCACCCAAGCGTCTATGGCTTCACCCAGTTCCTCATCGTACGTGTCCATGCGATTACCCCCTGACAACGCCCCAGGTCAGGACTACCTGGTTGTGTTAAGTCATTGGCACCAGTGGCAGGCCGCGTACCCGACCGACAGCAGCACCGGCACGCCGCGCCGCTCCGCCTCCGCGAACGCCTCGGGGCCCCAGGGCCACCAGTCGACCGGGTTGTCGGCGTGCTGCAGCAGATAGGGCGAGGTCGCACCGGCGAGACGATTCACGCCGCCACCCTACTCATGGCAGGCGACGGGACAGCTGTCGAAACGGCGGCCCGGTGCGCCCGAGTGCCGGCGGTGCGGTCCGGCGGTGGTCGAGCGTCCTGGTCGCGAAGGCCCGGGACGCGGGGGCTGCCCGGGGACGGCTGCTCGGCGTCCGGCCGCTGCCGCAACTGATCCGACGCGCACCGTCGGGTGTTCGCCCCGTCGATCCGGGGCGGGAGGCGGCGTTGAACCGGCGCGCCGCCCCGGGCCGTTGAGTCGACGCGGACGGCGGGGGCGATGCGGTGACAGGAGGCAATGGCGTGACGGGCGACCACACGGTCATCGAACGGGTGCGGCGGCTGGAACGGGAGGCGGACTGGGACCTCGCCCCGGTGTACGGGCCCGTCCCGCCGCCACAGGAGCCCGAGCGGCACCGGCCGCTGGACGCCACGGGCACGGTGCCCGTGCTCCCGGAGGCCGCTCCCCTCGCCGCCCCGCCCCAGCCGGCGGCACAGCCGGCCCAAGCCGTGCCGGGGGTCGCCGCGCCCGTCGCCCGGCGGAGCCTGCGCGGGATCGGCCTCGGCGCCGGGCTCGGCCTGGGCCGGGTCGATCGGGAACGGCTGGAGGCCGTCGTCCGCACCCCGCTGCACCGCTCCTACCGGATCGCGGTCGTCGGCCTCAAGGGCGGTGTGGGCAAGACCTCCGTGACGCTGGCGCTCGGCTCCGTGCTCGCCGAGACGCGGTCCGACAAGGTGATCGCCGTCGACGCCAATCCGGATACCGGCACCCTGAGCGGGCGGGTTCACCGGGAGACCACGGCCACCGTCCAGGACCTGCTGGTCGCCGCTCCCTCGATCACCGGCTACATGGACATCCGCCGCTTCACCTCGCTGACCCCCAGCGGTCTGGAGGTGCTGGGCAACGACCCGGACCCGGCGGTCGCCACCGCCTTCGGCGGCGAGGACTACCAACGGCTGGTCGACCTGCTCGCCCGCCAGTACCCGATCGTCCTCAGTGACTGCGGCACCGGCCTGCTGCACGGCGCCACGCGCGCCGTGCTCGACCTCGCCGACCAGTTGGTCATCGCCGCCACCGCCAGCCTCGACGGCGCGAGCGGCGCCGACGCCACCCTGGAGTGGCTGCACGCGAACGGTTACGGGCCGCTGGCGCGGCGCAGCGTGACCGTGGTCTCCGGCGTCCGCGGCACGGGCCGGGTGGTGAAGGCGGAGCACCTGGTGGCGCATTTCGAGAGCCTCTGCCGGGCCGCCGTCGTCCTGCCCTTCGACGAGCACCTGGCCCTCGGCGGGACGTTCGAGCCCGCGAAGCTCCGCCACCGGACCCGCCGCGCCCACCTCGAACTCGCCGCCGCGGTCGCCGAGGGGATGAGCCACCCGGGCGCCGCCCTTCCCGCCGGCTAGGGCCTGGGAGGGCCCGTCAGGCCTGCCAGCGCCCGGGGCGCCAGGCGCGGCGGCGGCCGGCCGCGCAGACCAGTGCGGTGCCGGTGACCAGGGCGACGCCGGCGAGGACGGCGCCCGCCGTCACCACCGCCCGGTGCCCGGCGGTGTCCGGCGACGGCGGCCGGAGTGCGGCGACGGTCAGGGCCGGGCGGGGCGACGGCGGGACGGCGGCCGGCGCCGGGGCGCCGACGGCGGCCGCCGGGTCGACTGTGCCGTAGCCCACGCGGGGGTCCGGCAGGGCGGTGCCCGGGTGGTAGGCGGTGGACGTCAGACGGTCCTTCAGCCCGGCCGGCCCGAGGTCGGGCCGGTAGCCGAGGACCAGGGCGGCGGTGCCGGCCACCACGGCGGCGGCGAAGCTGGGCCCCGAGCCGGTGAAGTAGCCCTTGCCGCCGGGCCCGACGCTCATCATGGCGCCCCCCGGCGCCACCAGGTCGATCCGCCCGGCCCCGCCGCCCGGGGCACCGGAAGTGCCGGAAGTGCCGGAGGTGCCCGAGCCGACCCCGCCCGACCCGCCGGAGTCCGTACCGCCGCCGTTCGGGGCGCCGTTCGGGGCCAGGTCGGACACCGTCAGGACCTCCGCGGGGGCCGGGGCGGACCCGGACCCGCTGCCCTGGTCGGGCCCGGCCGGGGCGACCACCAGAGCCCCCTTGCCGCCTGCGTAGCGGACCGCGCCGGCGAGGTCCTCGTCGCCCGCCGCGACGGGCAGGGCCAGCGCGATCACCCGGGCGCCGCCGTCGGCCGCGTCGCGGATGCCCTTGGCCAGCAGGGCGGCGGTGGTGTTCCCAGCGTCATCGGTCACGGCCACGGCCAGGACGCGCGCCTCGGGGGCGATGCCCGCGAAGCCGACGCCGTCGCGCCGGCCGGCCGCGATCAGTCCGGCGAGGAACGTGCCGTGGCCGACGCAGTCGCGGGTGGAGGCGCCCTCGCCGTACTCGCGCGGCCCCGGCACCAGGCGCCCGCCCAGGACGCCGGAGGCCGGATCCACTCCGGAGCCGACGACGGCGACGGTCACCCCGGCGCCGCGGCCGAGCTGCCAGGCGGTCTCGGGACGCAGGAAGGCCTGCGCCCACGGCATCCGGTCGGTGTCCTTGTCGGAGGGCTTCACGCAGCCGTCCGCGCGGCCCGCGCTCCGGCTCTGCCCGATCACGGGCAGCGACCCCGGCTCGGCGCCGCCGGAGGAGGGCTGTCCCGGACGGGCCGTACCCGCCGCGGCGGGAGTGCCGGGGACCGGGGCGCCGGGGACCGGCACCCCGGGGACCGGGGCGCCAGGTGCGGCGCCGGCCGGGCCGGCCTGCGCCAGCAGGATGCCGAGGCACAGCACAGCGCACACCGCCGGACCGGCCCCCGTCCGCCGCACCCCCGCAGCCGGTCGGATCCGCGCGGCGCGGCGCGTACGGGAGCGAGCGCCGGTCATACAGCCCTCGCCCGCGCCGGCACGGGGATGTCCTGCGGCAGCAGCAGGCTCAGCTCCGAGACGTCGCCGATGTCGAGCCGGGCCAGGCGCCCGGCCTGCCGGGTCACCATCGCCTCCAGCGTCTGCCGGGCGAAGCGGCCGTTGCCGAAGTTACGGTCGCGCGGGACGGTTTCGCACAGCTGCGCCAGGGCGGCGAGGGTCTCGGGCGCGCAGACGTAGCCGGCCTGCTCGGCCTGCAGCCGGACGATGGTGACGAGTTCGTCCGCGCTGTAGTGGTCGAAGGCGATCTGCTGGGAGAAGCGGGAGGCCAGGCCGGGGTTGGAGGCGAGGAAGCCCTCCATCTCCTCCTGGTAGCCGGCGACGATCACCACGACCTCGTCGCGGTGGTCCTCCATCAGCTTCATCAGGGTGTCCACCGCCTCCTGGCCGAAGTCCCCGCCGGCCCCGTTGCGGGGCGTCAGGGTGTAGGCCTCGTCGATGAACAGCACGCCGCCGCGCGCGCGTTCGAAGGCGTCGCGGGTGAGCTGGGCGGTGTGGCCGATGTAGCGGCCGACCAGGTCGGCGCGGGCGGTCTCGATCAGCTGACCGCCGGGCAGCACGCCGAGTTCGGCGAGGAGCTCGCCGTACAGGCGGGCGACGGTGGTCTTGCCGGTACCGGGCGGCCCGGCGAAGACCAGGTGGTGGCTGATCTTCGCGGTGGGCAGGCCGGCCTCCTCCCGGCGGCGCACCTGGGTGATGAGGTTGACCAGGTTCTCGACCTGCTCCTTGGCGGCGGCCAGGCCGACCATCGAGCGCAGCTGTTCCAGCAGTTCGGTGCCCCTGCCGCCGTCGGCGCCCGCCGCGCCGGCCTCCGCCCGGGCCGCGGCGGCGGCCTCCGCGCCGAGGTCCTCGGGCAGCAGCAGCGGCAGGTCCGCGTCGGTGACTTCGGCGAGCTCGGCCAGCCGGGACGCCTGGCGGTCCACCATCTCCTCGAACACCTTGCGGGCGGCGCGGCCGTTGCCGAAGTCGGCGCCCTTGGGCATCCGCGTGAAGTGCGTCCCGAGCGCGTCCACGGTGACGGCGTCGAGTTCGTAGCCGTGCGCGGTGGCGGACCGCTCGACGATGGTGACCAGTTCCTCGGGCGAGTAGTTGCGGAAGTCCACGGTGCGGCTGAAACGGGAAGCCAGGCCCGGGTTGGAGGCGAGGAAGTCGCGCATCTCGTCCGAGTACCCGGCGACGATCACCACCACGTCGTCGCGGTGGTCCTCCATCAGCTTGACCAGGGTGTCGATCGCCTCCCGGCCGAAGTCCGGTCCGGTGCCGCCGGAACCGGCGGACAGCGTGTACGCCTCGTCGACGAACAGCACGCCGCCGAGCGCGGACTGGAAGACCTCGGTGGTCTTGATCGCCGTGCCGCCGATGATCGAGGCGACCAGGTCGGCGCGGGCCACCTCGACCAGGTGGCCGCTGGGCAGCACGCCGAGCTCGGCGAGGATGGCGCCGTAGAGACGGGCGACGGTGGTCTTGCCGGTACCGGGCGGCCCGGCGAAGACCAGGTGGCGGCCCATCGGCAGAGCCGGCATGCCGGCCTGTTCCCGGCGCCGGGCCAGCTTGTTGAGGTTGACCAGGGTGGCCACCTGGTCCTTGACGCCCTCCAGACCGACCAGCGCCTGCAGCGCGGCCTGCGGTCCCTCCGGCTCGGGCGGCGGCGGGGCGGCGGCCGAGTGCCGCGCCGGGTCGGTGGCGTCGTCGCGGTCCCCGGCGCCGGTGCCGTCCTGCGCGCCGGCCGGCCGGACCGCCGCGGGGCCGTCCTCGGCGCCGGCGCTCGCGCTGCCGTGGCTGTCGGCGCGGCCGTTGTCCCGGCTGGTGAGGTCCTGTACCGCCAGCCGGCTGCCGGCCCTGGTCTGGCGCAGCCCCGAGCCGCGGTTGCCGGCGACGGTGCACCCGGTGATCCGGACCGGTTCCTCGGAGTCCACCCGCAGGCCGTCGCCGGCGTTGTCGGTCAGTTCGCAGCCGTTCAGCGCGGCCCGGCTGCCCGCCGCCGTCAGCACGCCGTGGCCGCGGTTGCCGTGCACCCGGGCGCGGACCATGGTGAGTTCGCCGCCGTCCTCGACCAGCACGCCGTCGCCGGTCCACTCGGCGATGTCGCAGTCGCGCAGGGAGGCGACGCCGCCGGGGCCGACCTCGACCCCGGCCACCGCGGCGGCCCGGCCGGGGCCGGCGGCCGGGGCGCCGCCGCGCACCGTGGAGCCGCCGACCTGGGTGTTGCCGCCGTCGGCGACCCGCAGTGCGGCCCGCCCGGTGGCGGACAGCACGCACGACTCCAGCCGTCCGCGTCCTTCCCGGAACACCTCGACGCCGTGGCCGCGCACCTCCGCGATGTCCAGGCGGCGCAGCAGCGGGTTGGCGCCGTCGCGGACGCTCACCCCGGCCCCGGCCGCGCCGCGCACCTCCAGCCGGTCGAACTCGGCGGCGCTCTCGCCGGTCAGCTCGACTCCCGCCCCGGCGCTGTCGGCGACCGCGGTGCGGGTCAGGGCGGGGCTGGAGGACTCGTCCACCAGGATCCCGGCCAGCTCCGAGGCGGCCACCTCGCACTCCTCGAAGCGGCCGCGGGAGCGGCCGGTGACGTGGATGCCGTGGCCCTTGGTGCGCACCGTGCGGCAGCGCCGCAGCAGCGGGTCGGTGCCGCCGGCCAGCACCACGCCGTGGCCGCGGGTCGAGCTGACGGTGCAGTCCTCCAGCACCACCTGGGCGGCGGAGCTGACGTAGACGCCGATCGAGGTGTCCAGGACGGTGGTGCGCAGCACCCGGGTGGAGCTGTTCTCCTCCAGGGCTATGCCGGGCTTGTCGGTGGCGGAGATCTCGCAGTCCTCGATCGAGCCGCGGCCCTCGCCGTTGACGCAGACGCCGTTGCCGCGGGCGTCGCGCATGACGCAGCCGCGGACGACGGGGTTGGCGCGTTCGCCGATCACCACGGCGGAGCTGCCGAGGTGTTCGATCACGCAGTCCTCGATGACGCTGGTGCCGGTCGAGGTCTCGACGATGCCGGCCCCGGCGGGGTTGACGACGCGGCAGCCGCGCATCGCCAGCGAGCCCTGCTGGCGGGCCAGCACGGCCGTCCAGGAGTTGCCCGCCACCTCGCAGTCCTGGAGGGCGGCCTGGCCGCGCGGGACGTCGACGGTGGGCAGTTCCTCGTCCTGGCCCTGGAGGACCAGGCCGGTGAGCTGGACGGCCTCGGCGACCACCTGCACCACCGCGCCGCGCCGGGGTGAGATGCGCACGCTGCCGCGGGCCTCCTCGGCGGTGATGGTCACCATCTTGGTGATCACCAGGTTCTCCTCGTAACGGCCCGGGCGGACGCTGATGACCGCTCCGCTGCGGGCCGCCTCCAGGGCGGCGCCGATCGTGCGGTAACCGCCGCCGCTCGGCTCCGCGCAGACCGTCAGCACATGGCGGCTCATCGGGCGTTCTCCTCCGTCGTTCGTGGGGCGGTGACGCTGGTCGGGCGGTGGTGCGGGCGGTGGTGCGGGCGGCGGTCGCTGGGCTGCCGGTGGTGCGGGCCGCGGGTCAGCCGGTGCAGTTGGCCCTGACGGCGGAGGCGGCGTGGTGGGCGTAGGTCTGGGTGCCGCCCTTCCAGTCGTTGCCGCGGCTGTGGAGCACCACGGCGATCCTTCCGCCGCTGAGCGGGAAGGTGCCCGCGGAGACCCACTGGCCCCGGTGGGAGACCTGGTTCACCTCGAAGGACCTGTCCTGCACGGTGTAGTAGGTCGGGGCGCCGCCGACCGCCTTGATGTCCCCGTCGGGCACGAAGACCGACAGGTTGCAGGTGCCGGTGGTGACCGGGCCGGTGGTGAAGGTCCACACCACCGAGTTGCTCTTGTCGTCGTTCGCGTCGCCGGACATCGGCACCGAGCTGAAGCCGCCGCCGCAGCCGTCGCCGGTGTAGCCGCCGGAGTTGCGACGCCAGCCTTCCTGGCCCTTGTCGTACCAGCCGTTCAGCTGCATGGAGGTGGACCCGCCGCAGCCGGGGCCCGCGACAGCGTAGTAGGTCGGCGGCGGGGGCGGGGGCGGCGGGGCCGCCTGCTGGGTGGGCTTGGCCGGGGGCACGGCGGGCTGCTCGGCGGCGGGCGGCTGGGGCTGCGGCGTGCCGGCGGCCTGTCCGGTGGTCTGGGCGGTGCTCTGCCCGGCGCCCTGGGCGGGTGCGGGGGCGCTCGCCGCGGTGCCGGTGGCGGGACGACCGGTGGGCCGTGCGCTCGGGCCCGGGTCGGGTGCCTGGACGGCGTCGGGCAGGGCGGCGGCCCCGGCGGCGGCGGGGACCACGCCGTCCCCGGGTGCCGGGCCGTCGGCCGGCGGGCCGGGCTGCGGGGGCTGGTCGCCGGGCGGGTTACCGGGCGGGTTTCCGGGCGCGTCGGGGCCCGGCACGTAGCCGTCGCCGCCGCCGTCCGGCTGGGAGTACCCGGCGGGCGGCGGGCCGTCGGCGCCGGGGGTGTGGGGGCCGTCCCCGCCGAACCCGGAGAGGGCCAGCGGCACCCCGACCAGCACGAGGCCGGCGATCACCGCGGCGGCCACCATCGACTTGGGGAGGCGGCGTTGGCCGCCCTCCTCCTCGGCCGCTCCCGCCGGTGCGGGCACGGCGCTCACCCC
Organism: Kitasatospora sp. NPDC005748; assembly: GCF_040630735.1. NCBI lineage: Bacteria > Bacillati > Actinomycetota > Actinomycetes > Kitasatosporales > Streptomycetaceae > Kitasatospora > Kitasatospora sp. NPDC005748. Next base: position 52,837 of record NZ_JBEXYD010000021.1, on the reverse strand, counting down.
GGCGCGGGACTGCCCGGGGGCCGCGGCGCCGCTCTCCCCGACCGGGGGCACCGCCCCGGCGGCGCCCACAGCGGCGGGCGCCCGCCGCGCGGGCCCGGCCGCGGCCTCCGCCGGCTGCCCGGCCTCCTCGGCCGGCTCGGGCACCGCCCATGCCACGGCGGGCAGTTGGACGCCCCCGCCCGACGGCTGACTCTCACGTCCGTTGCGCACCTTGCCCACCCGGGCCTCCTGGCTCTCGACAACGACACCCGACAGGGACGGCCCGTCCCGGCCTCATCGGCCGCCCGACACAGCCGTCCCTTAGGAACTCACGGACGGCGGGGCACGCGGGGTTCAGTCGGTGTCCAGGCGCCAGGCCGGCACGGCCGGCTGCGGCGGGTGGAGGACGAAGTCGGCCGCCCGCTCCAGGGTCGCCGCGTCCGGCCGGGGCCGTGCGTCGCCCCGCTCGCGCAGGTGAGCCAGCAGCCCGGGTTCGGGAGCGATGTCGTACTCCTCCAGGTAGTAGGTGACGGTGTCGGTCCAGATCCACTCGCCGTCGGTGCGGTAGTTCAGCGGGACGGCGCCCTGCCGGGAGGTGTCGAAGATGTCGTCCATGAGCATCGGCGTCATCAGCACCTCCGCGCCGGCCCGCAGGTACCCGGCCAGCGCGGCCCGTTCCGTCGCGTCCTCGACCACCGCGCGGTCCGAGAACCCCGGCCCGGTCACCGGGTCGACCATGTCGAACACCGCCGCCAGCCGGAACTCCCCGACGTCCTCGTGCTCCTGCTGCTGATCCATGTCCTGCTCCCTCGCTTGTCGGCCCCGCCCCCGGGTGCCCCCACCCGGGGCAACGGCGCCCGGGGCGGGCGGTGTTCACCGGGTGGGGCGCGGAGCCGGTCAGCTGCTGCCCTTGATGGCCGGCCGCGGGTTGCGCTTGAACCAGAGCGGGAGGGCGGCTCGCAGTTCGGGGGTGAGCTTCCACGCCAGGAAGCCGCTCTTCATGTGCTTGTCGAGCTGCGCAACGAAGTCGTCCTCCGGACCGGTGTAGTCCTCGACGAACTTCATCACCCTCTCCGCCGATTTCGGCCTGACCGCTCCGTCGATCACGTTCAGGGCCTCGGCCTCCGCCGCCCGCCGTGCCGCGGCCGCCTCCTCGACCGCCCTGTCCGCGAGCCTCTGGTTCCAGGCGGACTCGCCGTCCTTCGAAGGGAAGTACTTGAAGGCGATGTCCTTCCCCTTGGGCAGGTACGCACTGCTGGAGTTGAGCCTGGACGTCTGCTTCCAGCCGTACTCGATGGTGCCCGGTACCTCCTTGCCATCCCTCGTGTACGTGCGCTCCTGGTCCGAGGACGTCGACTTCTGCTTGGCGGCGATCGTGTACCCCACGTAGGTGCTGACCTTCGGGAACGCCTCCCGGAAGTCCTTGACGACCTCCTTGCAGCTCGCGCACGTGCCTCGGGAGGAGAGCACGGTGAGCACACCCTCGGGCTGGGGAGGCAGTTGGGCACCGGGCCGCAGGGCGGCCTTCTCCGGCGGCTTGCCGGAAGACGGCACCGGCGCGAAGCCCCAGTCCTTCATCTGCTGGTAGGCCTTCGCCAGCCCCTTCACCTCGGCGTCGTAGCGCTGCGTCCTCAGGCCGTTCTCGTCCGCCCAGCGGGTGGCGGCCTGGAGCGACCGGCTGCCGTTGATGGACTCGTCCTTGCCGTTGGTGACGGCCTCCGTGGTCTGCCAGCTCTTGTCGCCCTTCAACTCCAGGCCGATGACGGCGTAGGTCTTGGTCACGTCGGTGCCGGCGAAGAGCGGAGCGAGGAGGGAGTCGTCCAGAACCGCCCTCGCCACCTCCACGGTGTCGGGGTCCGGCTTCACGACGGTGTCCTCGGCGGTGTCCTCGGCCCTGTCCTTGCCCTTCCCCTCCGTCGCCTCCTCCGGCTTCACCTCCCCCTGGGCGTCGGCCGACGCCCGCTTGCCCGACAGCGCCATTTCGACCAGGTCGGACGTGAGGGCGTCGGTGCTCTTGGATTCGGTGCTCTTCGATTCGGTGCTCTTGGCGTCGGCGTCCCCGAAGACCTGTGCGCCGTCCACCGGAGTCGAACCTTGGCGCTTCCACCCGTCGATCTGCTGCCTGGTCGCCCCGTCGATCAGAGCAGCGGACTCGGTGTCCAGCCGGCCTTCGCGGTCCGGGGCGCCGAAGAACTCCCACGGCGCCCGGTGCGTCAGCGGTGCGCCCTGCCCGGGCATGGCGAGCACCGCCTGCCAGTCCGCCAACCGGACCGCACGGTCGGGGAAGAGCAGCGGATCGATCACCCGGCTCTCTCCCGCCGTCTCGACCAGCACCGCGACGTGGTGGTTCCACTCGTGGTCCGGGTGGAGCCGCCCGTGCTCGGCAGCGGGATAGGCCCAGACCTTGGCGAGGTGCTGGCGGCCGATCCCCGGGTCTGCCGCGGTGATGAGCTCGGACAGGGCGTGGGCCCGGAATTCGCAGTTCTGGGCAAGGTTGCCGCCTTCGGGGTTGTAGCGGCTCATCACGTCGGTGTGGAGCGCCTGGAACCGGTCGGCGGAGGGCAGTGCGACGGTCTGCTGGGCCAGGGCATCGCGGCGGTCGGTCAGGTCTTGGCGCCGGTTCTCCGTTTCGTCGTTCAGCAGCCCCAGCAGCGCGTCGGCTGCCCGCACCGAGTGCACCAGGCCGACGTTCTGGATGGCCGTCAGCACATCGCGTTCGGCCCTGATCCGGGTGAAGACCGCATCCGGGGCGTTGCCGACCTCGGCCCTCCCCCACAAGGCCGCGAGCTGGTCGGAACGCCTGCCTACCACCCGCAGGAGGTCGCGGTAGTCCTCCGCCGAATCGGCGAGCTCACTGCCGGTGTCGTCGTCCGACACCATCTCCTCGTCCGTATCGGGACGATCGTTCGGGCGGACGCGCTTGCCCGAACTCGGGCCCTCGCCCGGGTCCGAGCCCGAGCCCGAGCCCGAACTCGAGTCCGAGTCCACGAGCCCGCCCTTGCGCCGGCGTCCGGAGAACGCCACCGCGTCGCTGTGCGACGCCAACCGGTCGCCGTTCGGCGCGGAGCGGTCCGGAATCACGGTGTAGCCCTCGGGCGCCGGCGTCGAGCGCGGCGGGAGGGTTCCGTTCACCGGCAGGTGGGCGCCGACGGTGCGCACCACGGGCGGGGCGTCGGGGGACGCGCCGCGCGGGGCCGTCAGGCTCACCCAGCCGCCACCCTCCACCAGGACGGGACGGCCGGCACTGTCGAAGGCGACCTGCCGGGCGACCACCAGCGCCCCGGGGCCGTGCGGGTCGCTGCGGAACGGCCCCGAGACCGGGGGCGCGAACCAGGCCAGGCCGCTGGGGGCGTAGACCTCCAGGTCCAGGCCGGGCAGGCGCAGGCGCAGCTCCCGCAGCACGCCGGCGGCGAACGACGTCTCGCCCTCGCGGGCCGAGGAGCAGGCCACCAGCTGCACCGGCTTGTTCCCGTCCCAGGCCCGCTGTTCGTACAACGAGGCGAGCAGGTCGGCGACTTCGCCCTCGGTGACCCGGGTGTTCTGCCAGCGCGGCACGCCGTCGGGGCCGGTGTGCATCGCCACGGTGAGGAAGCGTTCGTCGGCGGGGAAGCGGTCCAGCGTCCCGGCCATCCGCCGGCGGGCCTGCTCGCCGACCGCCGGGTCGTCCAGCCGGTAGGCGCCCGAGGCCTCGTGGTGGACCAGCGCCTCGCGCAGCTCGCCGCGGCGGCCGGTGACCGGCGGGTCCGCGGCCGGCGTGTGCTCGGGGCCAGGACCGAAGTGCCCGGCGTCGGGCACCGTCGTCAGCGCGGCCTCCGGGTGCGCGGAATCCTGCGACGCCACCTGGTCGGGTGCCGGGCGCTCGCTCCAGGGGCCGGGTCCGAACTCGGCGGGGCCCTCGTAGAGGTCCGGCGCGCTGAGCTCGATCACCCGGTTGACCTCGGCCGGGTCGTCCGTGGGGCTGACGCCGAAGCTCAGCAGGCGCGGCGCGCCGTGCTCGTCCGTGCGGCCGGTGGCGACGGCGACGTGGTCGCCCCGACCGAAGACGACGATGTCGCCCGCACGCGGGAGCGGCGTGTGCGGATCGTTCGCGTCGTAGGTGGTCCTGGTGTGCGGCAGCAGGCCGGCGATCAGGTTGGCCGTCCATTGGGGGCCCGTCAGGTCGGCCGCGTAGAGGTCGTGGATCCGGTCCCAGTTGATCAGCCCGGCCGTGTGGGCGGTGAGCAGGACGGACTCCCAGCAGTTGAGCGTGGTGTCCTGCGCGAACGGCGGCGGCTGGTCCGCCGGGCCTTCCAGCGCCCAGTCCGCGAAGGCGGTGCGCTCCAGGTCGAGGGCGCCCGAGGCACGCCAGTCCAGGACGACCCCGCGCTCGGACAGGCCGTGCATGGCCTGCGCCAGCTGCCGGCCGCCCTCCGCGGCGGGCAGGTCGAAGCAGCCGGCCAGGTGGTCCGCGCGCAGCGTCAGGAGGGCGTCCAGGACGGGCGGTGGCAGTGCGCCGCCGTCGGCCGGGTGGTCGAGGGCGCCGCGGTCGGTGCCGGCGAGCAGGTCCAGGTCGTGCAGCCTGCGGCCCACCGCGGTCACGTCCGCGCGGTGGTTGGCACCGCCGGGGCCGACACTGGCGGAGAGCGTCAGGCCGAGCGCGCCGGCGTGCTCGGGTACCAGCGGCGAGGCGAGGTGTTCGGCCGTGGCCCGGACGAGCGGCTCGACGGTCGCCGGGGGCACCGGCAGCCTGAGCGGTGGGGCGTTGCGGTTCCTGGCCCGGGCCTCGATACGGCGCTGCAACGGCTCCGCGTCCTGCCGGACCTGTTCGGCCCGGTCCGGTGCCACGGCGCCGAGGTCCTCCAGTCGGCGGGTCAGTGCCAGGACGTCGGCCGGGCGGTTGTTGTTCCGTCCTTCGTCCCCGACGAACGAGCCGGAGGCCATCCGCAGGCCCGTCCGGGTGGCGGGGACGTCCCGGTTCGCGGCGGGGGGCAGGACGGCAGGTGGGTGGACGGCGGGCGGCTGGACGGCGGGCGGCAGCGGCGGGGCCTGCTCGGAAACCTGCGGCGTCTGCTCGGGAACCGGCGGAGCCTGAGCGGGCCGGCGCACCGCCGTCGTCGCGCCGGCGTTCCCGCCGGCCGGGGGTTCGGGCTGGCCGACGAGCTGCTCGGCCGTGCTGTGGACCTGGTCGTCGCCGCTGGTGGTCAGGCCGGTGCCGGCGCCCGGGTGCGGCTGCGGGGCCGGGGCGGGCGCGGCGGTGGGGACCAGGACGTCCTGCGGGCGGTTGCGCTCCGGCATGGTGCCGGCCGGGCGCAGTTCCACCGTGAAGGTGTGGCCCTTCTTGGCCGCGAACGCGCGGAGCTTGTCGGCGATCTCCTCGGCCCGCTCCCGGGTGGGCAGTTGCTGGTCGCGCCGGGGGACGGGGGTGTCGCTCGGCCGCTGGTGGCTGATGACGACGTGGCGCAGGTCGCGCCAGGACAGCGGGCCGTGGATCTGCGTCTCGAAGTAGCTGTTGGTGTCCATGCCTTCGGTGAGCATCCGCGCGCCGAAGTCCGGGTCGTGCCGGAAACCGGTCGCCTCGCCGAAGACCCGTTCGACCATCGCCGGTTCGCCCCACAGCAGCAGCGGCAGCAGGTGGGAGTCGGAGGTCACCGACAGGGCGCCCTTCTCGCGCGCCGTCCAGGAGTCGTTGGGGGTGTGGGTGACGCGGCCCCGGATGTCGTCGGACCAGTGCAGCGCGAACGCGCCGTAGCGGCGTGCCACGCCGAACGGCTGCAGGTCGGAGACCAGCGCCCCGTACTTGGGCAGCAGGCCGCGGTCGTCCTTCGCGGGCTTGAACCGGCTGTCGTCGCTGCCGGTGTCCTGGTAGAGGTGGCGGGTGTCGTGGCTGCGGCGCAGAGCGGGCGCGTAGCCGAAGTGCTCCTCGACGCCGCCGCGGCGCGAGGGGACGACCGCGGCCTGCGAGGCGCCGGTCTCCCAGGCGTTGCGGAACAGCCCCTGCTTGTCGGCCATCAGCTTGTCCAGCAGGGTCTTCGACTTCGATCCCCACCCGCCCAAGCCGCGGCCGGACGTGCCGAAGGTGGTCTGGCGGTTGGCGTTGAGCGGTTGGTCGAAGTGGAAGTTGGTGGCGATGTACATGGTGTCGCGCATGTGGTTCTCGACGTCGGTGATCAGCCGGTCGACCGCCTCGGGGGTGTCCCGGGGGTACTTCGCCGCCCACCGCCACTCGCCGGTGGGCGCGGTCAGCCGCTCGGTGAGCAGGGCGCGGTCGCGCTGCTCGAAGGCCATCGCCTTGCGTTCGACCATGACCAGGGCGGCCGCCTGGACCGGGTGCAGGGCAGTCCAGTCGACTCGGGCGCCGGTGAGGCGGTCCAGGAGCGCCGACTCGTGTGCCCCATCCTCCAGTGGGTGCTTCTGCGGCTCCCGCAGGTGCGCCACCAGTGCCAGGTCCCGCGCGCTGGGGACCATCCGCTGCTTGGACTCGGCGTCCAGGGCCTGGCGGTCGAGTTCGGCCTGGAGTTCGCGGACCTCCAGCTCCAGCGTGTCCAGCTGCCGGCGCCGGTGGTCCTCCTGCCAGGTCCCCGGGGTCGGCGTCTGGGTCCGCAGCCCTGCGATCTCCTCCTCGCGTACCCGCGCGGCGGCGGCGAGGTCGCTCCCGTCGTGGTCGAGGAAGGTCGTGAAGGCGGACCGGAGCCTCTCCTGCGTCCGGTCGATCTCCCGTTGCAGCTGCCGGCGTTCGGGGCTGCCCTCGGGCAGGTCGGCGAGCCGCCGGCGCAGGTCGCCCAGCTGCTCCCGCTCGGCACCGGCCCGGAACGGGTCCACGGCGTCCGGGCCGGGCATCCGCATCGGGACGTCGGACGGGTGGTCCGTCAGGCGCATCGGCCCGCCGTCGAGCGGCGGCCGGGCGTTCCCGTCCTGGGCGGCCGGCGCGGTGCTCCCGCCGTGTTCCGCCAGGACGGTGATCTCGTCGTGGGCGTCGATGACGGTGCGGACGGTGGGGGTGTTCTCGTCGGTCCCGTGCGCGGCGGTGGTCTCGGTGACGGTGCGGTGAGCGGCCGTGCCCGGGTCGCCGCCGGTGTCCTTGCCGGTGGGGTGGACGGTGACGAACCCGGGGCGGTCCTGGCCGGGTCGGCGCAGCTGGACCAGCCTGGTGCTGCCGTCGGCCTCCTTGGCGACGTAGGTCTTGCCGGTCGTCGCGTGCACGGTGCGACCGGTGGCGTCGGCGATCAGCCCCAGGTTCACGCGGGACAGGCCCGCCTCGCACGCCAGCAGCACGACCGGCGACTCCTCCGCCCGGGCGGACAGGCTCGCCCGGCGGTTCAGCATGCCGCCGAAGTCCCCGTACGAGACGGACTTGTAGCCCTCCGTGCCGGCCGGCGTGCGCACGGCGACCTTCAACCAGTTCCCGGCGCCGTGCAGGTTGGCGAAGTACGGCTTGCTCTTCGGATCCCACGGCACCTGGACGTCCGCGTCGTCGCCGTCGCGCTCGCCGGGCTTGTTCTCGCCCCGGTGGACGGCCGCCCAGTCGAAGCCTCCGTCGGGGCGGACGGCCCGCTGCGGCGCGAAGTCCGGGTTGGCGACCTGGTTCTCGGCAGCCGTCCGCTCCGAGGGGAAGTTCAGGTGCGTCTCCCGGCGCAGGCCGAAATCCTCCCCGGTGTGGAAGGAACGCCCCACGTTGACGCCGTCCTCGCCGACGATCGCGTGGGTCACCAGTTCGCCCTCGGTGAAGGGCTGATGCCGGTCGGAGCCGTGGTCGAGGACGCTCGGTGCGTCCTGCGTCTCGAACTCCCCGTCGAAATCGAACCAGTCGTACGGGAGGTCGATCGACTCGAAGCTGGGGTTCGTGGCCAGTTTCTGCTCGCGAAGGCTCCCGCTCACGTCGCCGATGGTCGCGGCGCGGTAGACCAGCGGGTCCCGCCTGTAGGGTTCGCCTCCGTCGGGCGGCGTGTCTTCGCTGGAACGCCAGAGGAGCGAGACGGATTCGTCCTGGTGGCTGATCGTCACCTCCAGGAACTGTCCGCTCAACGCCTCGTGCGGGTGCTCGATCCGGACGGTCTTCTGGAGGCCGTCCGCCGACCACGACTCCGTGATGCGGTGGTGGGGCTTGAGGTCCAAGGGGTACGCGGCCCGCAGCGAGGACTCGCTGAAGAACCGGGTGAACGCCTGGAACGCGTCCGGCATCGACATGTCGCTGGACCAGTTCTCGACCTCGGTCCGGATGTCGTCGACCGACAGGGGTTCGGCGTCCGCCGAGATGACGTGGAAGCGGCCGTCCTCCTCCCGCGCGATCACCGTCAGGCGGCTGGGTCCGAGCGTCACCTCGGACTGCTTCTCATTCACCGGCTCCGGGTCATCGGCCCTGGAGTGGCCCGGCGGGAACGACAGCGCCAGCATGGGATGGGACTGCGGCACGTGGATCTCGAACAGTGCGTAGTTGTCGGCGCCGCCCCCGTTCGACATCCAGTCCTGGACGAACTCCCGGTCGAAGGAGGTGGACGACGGCAGCAGCTCGGTGAAGACGTCCCGTTCGCGGCCCTGGGGGTCCATCCGCACCGCCCGGTACAGACGCAGGGCTCCCCCCGCCTCCTGCGCCCCAGCCGGGGGGATCGCCTGCGCGTGGTCGAGGAACCTCTGGACGTCTCCGAGCAGGGCCTCGTACCGCTCCCCCTCACGGATCCGGAGCATGCCCTGGTCGTCGCGCTTGCTCGTGAACGCGCCGTTCTTGATCCGCCCCATGAACTCGCGGAGCGCCGGGTTTTGGGCTGCGGCGCCGAGGTGGCGCCTGGCCAGGTCCACCGCGGCCTGGTCGGCAGAGGCCGGCGGCGCGGCGGCCGGCTGCCGGAGGCTGCCGGCGGAACCGGTGTCGCCCTCCCGGGTCGGCTGCTCGGCGTCGGAGGGGTGCTCATCGGCGGCCGGGGAGTCGGGCGCCGGGACATGGGGCGCCAGGTCGTCGAGTGACCAGTCCCCCACCAGGTGCTCGTCCGGGAAGCGTCCCTCCGGCGCCACCTCACTGCGCAGGTGCTGCTCGGTCAGCGGTGCGAGGAAGCGGTAGCGGTGGTAGGTGTCGCTGTAGGTGAGGTCCGTCCTGGTGAGGTTCGGATCCGCGCGCTCCTCGGGGGTGAGGCTCTCCGAGAACAAGCGGGAACCGGTCATGATCTCGTGGAAGGTGTGGTCGTCCGACTCCACCATCCAGCCGAGCAGCCCCAGCCTCAACAGCTCGAAGTCGACGGGCTCGGCCTTCATCTTGTCGAGGGCCGCTCTGCCCTCCTTCGTCCTGGCGAGCTCCTTGACGGCCTGGAGCATCCCGAAGGCCGTGCCGGAGGTGCCGCTGACGACCAGTCCCCCGCTGTCGTGGGCGTCCTGCTGGAACTTGGAACCGAGCTTGTAGTGGAAGCTCTTGGCACCCGGCTGCCAGCCGAGCCGGCCCTCCTTGTCCACGGCGCTGTACCACTCGCCCCGGCCCAGCGGCGGGTTGACGTCGAGGGGGTTGCGGTCGGTTTCGAGGATGCTCCTGGCCCGGCGCTCCGCCGCCTTCTGCGCGTCCTCGACGGTCTTCTTGCGGTTCCAGTCCCCGATCTGTTGGCTCCGGAGTCCGGCGTGGCTCTCCCGGATGCTGTCGATGACGGGCCCGTACGGCTCGTCGGTGCGGAACGATCCGAATGGTGCCTCCTGCTCGGACTCGCCGACGGGCCCCTTCAGCAGTTCCCCGTAGACCTTCTTGATCTCCGCGGTCAACGGGTTGACGACCTCGGCACCGATGTCGTGGCGGTCCGCCCGTTCCCGCGTCAGCTGCTCCGGTCGCGGCAGCTGCCGCTGTCGGACGAGCTTGGCGAAGTGGTTGGAGGTGTAGCCGTTGTAGAGCAGGGCCATGCGCTCCCGGAGGTTGCCGCGGTCGACGACCTCCTGCAGCAGGTGCCGGTCGGTGCCGACCATGCCGGTCGTGCCCGTGCTCCTGGAGCCGAACTTGACCTTGTCCTTGTCGCCGGTGGTCATGGCCCAGGCCAGGTCCACGACCTTCTTGACCTCGCGCTGGACGTCCTCGCGCTGGAGCAGGTGAGTGGCCAGCCGCCGCTCGAAGGCCTCGGCGTGCTCGCGGTAGGCGATGCGCCTGAGGTCCCCGGGCGAGGCGGGCGGAGCGGCGTCCAGGACGGCGTTCATCGGGACCGGATCCGGCTCGCGGAGGGGGCCGGGCATGTCCTGGCTCCGCGGGTGCTGGGCCGCCTTGTCCTGGTGCGCCTTGATCAGGTAGCCGTCGAACTCCGGGACGAAGTCCTCGGTCCGGTAGTGGTTCCAGAGCGCTTCGCCCTCCTTCACCTTCAGACCGGCGATCCGCAGGCCGCTCTGCTTGTCCGCGGGCTGCGTCCCTTCCCGGAGGAGGCCGTCGTAGAAGCGGGGGTGGAACTTGAACTGCGTCCCGTCGGTGAGGAAGTCGTACTTCGCCAGCGTCTGCGGAACTTCCTTGTCCGTCCAGTTCTGGGTGATGTTCTCCACCTTCAGGCCCGTGGCCCCGCGGGAGAGGGCGAACTCCATGACCACCGGCAGGTTGGAGAGGGTGTCGCTGTAGGCGGCGGCGTGACCGAAGTCGTGGCCGGTGTAGAGCCCGGGCCCCAGCTGGGACCACCCCTCCTTGTTCTTGACCGCGCCGATCTTGCCCTGGATGAGGTACCCCCGCAGCGTCACGGCATCGGTCACCCGGAAGACCGGCTGCCCGGGCTCCATGGTGACGACGACCATGTCCGGCTTGACGCGGCCGGCCAGCTCCTTCGCCACCTGCGGGTCGACGGGACGGGTGGTCTCCACCGCCACCGGCGCCCGGGTGTCGGGGCGCAGCGCCGAGTAGTGCGCGGCCAGGCCCTCACCAGGATTGCGGTAGACGTGCACCTCGCGGCCCTGCACGTCGGAGTTGTACGCGGCGCGGTTGTTCCCCTGGTGGACCACGAGGTGGATGCCGAGGGCGTGGGCGATGATGACCGGCGCCTGGTCGTAGAAGGAGGTGTTCCACAGGGACCGGTTGCGCAGCCCCATGTCGTACAGGTCGCTCATGCGCAGGTTCCCGAGCTGGTCGGCGGAGAGCGTCGACGGCTCGTCCCCGGGGTTGCGGCGCACCTGCCAGGTCCGGGTCCGCTCGTCGGGTTCCAGACGGTCCTGGGGCCGCTGGCCGGTGTTGTCGGCGTTGTGGCGCAGCACGGCGCCGGCGTCACTGCGGAACCACTGCGACGCCAGCTCGCGCAGCCCGTTGACGGTGAGGTCGCCGTGCTGCCAGCCGGCCAGCTCACGGGCGCCGGCGAGGACGGCGTGGAGCAGGCAGTCGCCGTCGCCCGGCACATCGACGACGTGGTACAGCCGGCCCTCGTCCAACACGTTCACGCGTGATTCGTGCACCGGGGCGGGAGCGTTCGGCGCCCTGCTGGTGGCGACTTCGCCGGCGCGGGTGGCGCTGCCGGTCGGGGTCAGCACGCCGGAGCCCTCGGTCTCCGGGTGCCGCTGCGTCAGCGGCGCTTCGACCGTCTCCGGGTGCCGCTGCGTCGGTGGCGCGTCCACCGTCTCCGGGCGGGGGCGCTCCTGCCCGAGCGGCAGGTCACGCAGGACCGGGCCCGAGCGCAGGACGTCCTCGATCCGCTCCAGGTGCCGGGGCAGCACCGTGAAGTCGTCCCGGTGGGCCGAGGTGCCCATCACACCGTTCTCGCCCGCCCACCGGTCGCGGCGGCGCAGCGCGAACGCGTCGCCCGGCTTCGCCGCCGGTTCGACGTACTCGTCCGGCAGGCCGAGGTAGTGCAGCGCCTCGTGCAGCAGCACGCCGGGCGGGCTCTCGTCGGACCAGGTGAACTGGTCGCTGCGTTCGCGACCGGGAACCACGGTGACCGTCTGGTGCGCGCCGGCCGCGTCCGGCGTGCCGTCCACCCGCAGGTGCACCTGGTCCCCGCCGGGCAGGCGGAATCGCTCGTTGAAGCGTTCGTCGACCACCGACCGGACCCGGTCGAGCATCCGGGTGGCCTCGTGCGCGGGCAGCGGGCGGCCGTCCGGCCCCTGCAGGTGCAGGTTCAGCGTGAACTCGGTGACCCAGTGCCCGGGACGGACCTCGAAGCGCCGCGCGTCGTAGCTGATCGTGGTGTCGGCGCCGTGCAGCCCGCCCAGGCTCAACTGCCGGGCCTCGTACTGCTCGCGCACCCCGGGCCCGGCGATGGCGCCCGGCCCCCCCTGACCGCGCACCAGGGGGTCGAAACGCACCGTCTCCATCCGCGCGGGCGGCGCCGACGTGCGGATGTCGGCCCAGGACGAGGCGGGCAGCACCGTGCCCGCGCCCTCCGACGGCGCGACCGGGCCCGGCTCCCGCACCGGCGGGGGTACGGCGGCGGGCCCGGCCGGCGCCTGGGCGGGCTGGTGCACCGCCGTCGCCGCCCCGGAGTTCCCGCCGGCCGGGGGCTCCGGCTGGCCGAGGAGCTGTTCGACCGCGCTGCGGAACTGGTCGTTGGCGTCGGCGCTCAGGGACTCGCGCCAGGCGTCCAGGTACTCGCGCACCTCGCCGGTCGGGTTGTCCAGGTCGTGCACGAACGCGGCCAGCTCCGCGGTGTTCCCGGTGGCGAGCGCCGCGGAGGCCTCACCGATCCGGTGGCCGCCCTGTGACGGGGTGCCGTTCGGTGCCAGCGTCCAGGGGCGGGTCTCGCCGCCCGGGCGGGCCGAGATGCCGGGGGTGGCGAGGGTGAGGATCTCCTGCCACGTGTTGGCGCCCTCGGTGACGACCAGGGTCGAGTAGCGCTCGAACAGTTCCATCACCGCCGGCTCCACGCGTCCCAGCCGCAGCTGGTGGGCGCCGCCGTCGTCGGACGGCGCGTCGGAGAGGCCCCGGAGGCCGGCCAGCAGCTCCGCGGGGTTCTGTCGCTCGTTCGGCCCGGCTCCCAGCAGGACCACGACCGACGGACGGGGCGGGCCAGGGACATCCCGCAGCGCGGCTTCCATCCGGGCGGCCATGTCCCGGTGGCGGACCGTGCCGTCGATGGAGTCTCCGTAGTAGGCGGTGGCCAGCCGGATCTCGCTGTTCTGGGCGCGCCGCAGGAGGTCGGCGACCAGGTCCGGAACCGGGTCGTCGGCGCCGGTGGCCGCCGGCCAGTGGTCGCGGACGTGGCCCGGGAGGTCCTCCGGGACGGGCTGCGGGCGGAAGGGGTAGGTGACGGTGGCGCCCTGGTCGTGCCAGAGCTCCGCCAGGACGTCGTCCCCGCGGCGGATCTGCCGGGGGTGGCTGTCCCACAGGAAGGGCTGCAGGACCAGGACGTCCGGATCCTGCTCCCCGGTCATCTCCCGCAGGGACGAGCTCAGGTTCTGCTCGAAGTAGCCGGCCGTGTCCGCGCCGTGCGGAGCGTCCAGGGCGGCGAAGACGGTCAGCGTCCGGCCCTGCCCGGAGGACTGGGCGCCGGCCGTCAGGACGTCGGGGGTCAGGTGCTGGTCGGGACTGATCGGCCGGTCGCGGTTGTCCTCCCTCGTGACGGAGTCCCGGAAGTCCTGCTGGATCTGCGGATTGTCGCCCAGGTACCGGCTGCGCACGGGTGCGCTCGGCCTGCTGGAGTCCAGCCAGGCCCCCTCGGGCCTCGCCCCGCTCCAGGCGAAGTACTTCCAGTACGTCTCCACGTCGGCGGCGATCCGCCGCGCGACCGGGTTGTACGCGACGTCCAGCGGCGCTCCCGCCGGGTGTGCGGTCACCCGCATCCCCTGGTGGACGCCCGTCCACGGACTGTGGAACAGCTCGTAGGAGCGCCGCGGGTGCGCCAGGTCGGCCGAACGGCCGAGCCGTTCGGCGTAGAACGGCGCCTTGCCGCGCGCGAACGTCAGGTGGACCTCGCCGGAATAGCCCATCCTGGCCAGGCCTTCCAGCACTCGCAGGAAGGCGACCTGGTGGCCGCTGCCGGGTGAGCCCGGGTCGACCAGGCTGATCCGCGGGTAGCGCTCGCTCAGTTGATGCCCGAGTGCGGCGTCGGCCGGGGACACGGTCGGCGTCCCACCGGTGTGCGGCGGCAGTGCGGCGAGGTGCTGTTCGTCCTCGGCGCGGTGCTGCTCCCGGATCTCCTGGACCGGCCCGTGCGAGGGCACCGGCACGAACGGCACGGCGACGGGCTGCCCCGCGCCACCCGGCGCGGGAGGCGCCAACGGGCCACCGGGCGGCGGCGGGGGCGGCGGACCGCCCTGGGCCGGGGGTGCCAACGGACCGCCCGGCGGCGGCGGGGGCGGCGGACCGCCCTGGGCCGGGGGTGCCAACGGACCGCCCGGCGGCGGGGGCGGCGGAGGCGGCGGGGCCTGCGCGGGCGTGCGCTGCGCCACCGGGTAGACGGCGTCCTCGGTGGCCTGACGCTCCTTCCCGGCCGGCACCTGGTGTACCGGCTCCTGCACCTCACGGCGGGACCCGGTGCCCTCGTGGTCCTGCCCGGTCGTCAGGAGCGTCGGGCGTGCCCGTTCCTGCGACGGCCCGGCGGTCGCGGGCCCCCCGTCCTCGGGTGCGGGGGCGTGAGGGCGGCGGTCGCCCTGCTCGGCGAGCTCGTGACCCTCGGGCCGGACCTCGTCCCGCTTCGTGCCCGAGGACGGCTCCCGGACGCTGTCCCGGGGACGGACGAGGGGGCCGGACGGGGTGAGCGGCCCGGGTACGGGGGTCGGCTCGGGCTTCGGCTCGGGCTTCGGCTCGGGCTTGGTCTCGGGCTTGGTCTCGGGCTTGGTCTCGGCCTCGGGCTTCGTCTCCGCCTCGGGCTTCGTCTCCGCCTCGGGCTTGGTCTCCGCCTCGGGCCTGGGCTCGGGCCGTTCCTCGGACGGGCGGCGGCCGAAGACGTTCTCGTTGGCCGCTTCGTGGCCGCGCCAGTGCTCGCTGTTCAGGTCCTCCGGACCCCAGTGGTCCTTGTAGGCGTCGAAGAACTCGCCGCCGTAGCGGGTCTTCAGCTCCTGGACGGTCTCGTCCGACACCTTGCGGCTCTCGGCGAGGCGGTCGTAGCCGGCGGCGGCGTGCTCGCGGGCGGGGAGTACGGCGCGTTCGAAGGCGACGTGCCGGTCCAGGCCCTCCGTCAGCCGCTCCCGTTCGAGGCGCCACTGCTCCAGCCGCTCGGGCAGGCCGGCCTTGTGGTCGGCGTCCGCGTCGCGCAGCAGGGAGCGGAAGTTCTCCTCGAACGCGGCGCGGATCCGCTCGGTGTAGCCCTCGCGCACGCGCCGGGCCGCGGCGGAGGCCGGCGGTTCGGAGCGGTCGGTGCGGCTGCCGCGCGCCGGCCGTCCCAGGGCCGTCTCGACGGAGGCGGCCGTCGCCGTCCCGTGGCCGCTGCCGTCGGCGGTGTCGGGGCCGCCCAGGTCGTGCGGGACCTTGGTGCGGGCGGTGTCCTCGGCGGCGCGCAGCGCCTCCTCGCGGGCGCCGTGCAGGGCCAGCAGGCGGTTGATCTCGGCCGGGTCGGTCAGCCGGTCGAGCTCCTCCTTGAGCCGGGCCGGATCGCGATCGGCGGCGGTGTGCTCGGTGACCGCGCGGTCGGTGAGGCGGGCGAGCTGGGCGCGGGCGGCGGCCACCGCGCCCGCGGACGGGCCCTCGGCCAGGCCCAGTTCGCGCAGCGCCTCGGCGCCGAACTGCTCGGGGGCACTGGTCTTCCAGGCCCCGGCCGCGTCCTCCACCGCGTCGACGGAGCGTTTCAGCACGGTCTCGCGGACCGCCTGGACGGTGAAGTCGTGGGACAGGCCGCCGCGGTGACTCTCGAAGACGTCCCGGAAGTCGGCTTCGAGCCTGTCCTTTCCCCTGCGGGTGGGGTCGGAGGGGGTGAGGTCGTCGCCGTTCTCGTCCTCGATCGTCAGGAACGTGTCCTCGTCCCGGCGGCCGGTGCCCGGCCCGTTCTCGTCGGCGTCCAGGGCCGTCCGCTCCTGGTGGCGGCCGTGGACCTCGGCGAGCCGCTCGCGCATGGCCTCGGCGACCTGGTCGCGGGCCTCCTCCGACACCCGGGCGTCCTTCGGCACGCCGAGCGCGTCCAGCAGCGCGTGGTCCGACTCGGAGAGGTTCTCCCGCTTCCAGTCGGCGTGGGCGTCCTCCACCGCCCGCTCGATGCGCTCGGACTGCGTGGCGCGGGCCTGCCGGACCTCCAGGTCCCCGGCGGCCCGGCGCAGCCGGTGTTCCAGCGCCCGGGTGGCCAGGGCGTTGCGTTCGGGGGTGAGATCGGCGCGGGTGGCGTACAGCTGGGAGATGTCGCGTTCGGCGTCGGAGCGGAAGCGCTCGGAGACCTCCCGGCGGATCTCCGCACTCGGGTGGTCGCCACCGGTGGCCGCCGGGTCGAGGCCGCGCTCGGTCAGCAGGTGGTCGAAGCGGGTGACGGCGATCCGCAGGGCGAGTTCGCGGGCGCCGGCCAGCTCCAGGCGGTCGGCGGCGCCGGCGAGGATCTCCTCCCGCTCGTGCGGGCGGGCCTCGATGTCGCTCTGCACGTCGGCGGCGGTGCGTCGCCACGCCTCGGTGCCCGGGCCGGTCAGGGCGCGCAGTTCCCGGGGCAGCTCGGCGTGGCCCTCGATGAGGTGTTCCTCGACCTCGCTGTGCAGGGCTTCCTTCGCCTCGGCCTCGGCGAGCACGGTGTCGTGCCGCTCGGCGAGCTCCTGCTGCTTGTCCTGCCAGGCCGTGCGCCGCTCGTCGCCGGCGGGCACCTTGGCGTGCTCGGGTGCGTCGACCCGGTGGTAGGCGTGACCGGAGGGCGTGTGGGTGGTGATGGGGACGGGCGGGCCGTCGGGGTCGTGCGGGTCGGTGGGACCGTCGGGCCTGGGACCGCGGGGCGGGGTGGCGGGCGGCACCGGCCCGTTCGGGGCGGGGCGGTTCGGGTCCGCGACCGGCACGTCCGGGGTCCTGGGCTCCGGGCCCTTGGGGTCCGGGGTCTTGGGGTCCGGGGTCTTCGAGCCCTCGGCCGGTACGTCCGGGCGGTTCGGGTCGAGGCGGCCGGGCGGGGTCGGCGCGGTGGCGTCGCCGGGGCCGTCGGTGCTGGTGCGCAGGGGCGGCGGCACCGGGGCCGTGCTCCGGTCACCGTTCGCGGGCGACTGCGGCTGCGGGCCGTTGTCCGTCCCCGCTCGTCCGCCCGCTCCCCCGGGCCCGCCCGTCGCGTTCCTGGGCTCGCTCAGGGGCGGTTCGGCGTGCTCGTCGACGACCGTGCTGCGGCGCGCCGGGTCGGGCGCGGGCGCCTGCGGCTGGGGCTTCGTGCTGCCCTGGTTGTTGGCGTCCGCGGACGCCGTCGCGGTCCTGCCGCGCTCCCCGGCGCCGGCGTTCTCGGGCCTGGGGCTTTCGGGCCTCGGGGTCTCGGGGCTCTCGGGCCCGCCACCCGTTCGGGTCCTGGGCGCGGGTGAGGGAGCGGCGCCGTCCCGGTGGCCGGGGGCTGCCGGGGACGCGGAGGACGAACCGGGCGCGCCCGTCCGGCCGTCGCCCCGGGACTGCGTCTCGACCGGTCGCGCGGGGGCCTTCGGGTCCCACCCGCCGTCGACCGAGGAGGTGTGACTGGTCTTGCCCTTGGGGTCGGCGAGGACACCCTCGCCGTTCTCCGCCGGATGGTGGCTCCCGGACCCGAGGACGGACGCCAGCGAGCCGGCGCCCGACTTGAGCCCGGCGCCGTCGCCGCCCGAGAGCCGCGTCCCGGCGATCTGGTCGATGTGCCCGGGCCGGGGCACCGGCAGCGGCGCCGAGTACCCGCCCATGTTGCTGATCACCGAGAGGAAGGTCAGCGGGTGGAGGTATCCGTAGTTGTCACCGCTCTCCGGGGTGATGCGCGAGCTCTCCAGGCCGCGGACGAAGTCCGCGTACCGCAGGGTCAGCGGCGAGGCCAGCCCCATGATCATGTGCCGCATGCCGCCCATCATGAAGCCGCCGACGAAGCTCATCCCGCTGGCTTGCCACTCGCCGTTGTAGATCGTGTTGTAGATGCCCTCGGTGAGGTACTGGTTGATGCCCGACTCGATCTGGCTGCCCAGCACGTGCCCGAGGTAGAACATCTTGTTCATCTTGTTGACGCCGCCGGCGAGTTCGGGAATCTTCTCGACCAGCAGCTTGAGTTCGGGCGTGAGCGCGACCTTGCCGGCGTCCTTGGCGAGGTTCTCCAGCGTTTCCTTCAGCGCTTCCTGACTGCTCTCCTTCATCACCGTCTTGAGCGAGTGCTGGGCGAACTGCTTCCCGACGTGCTCGCCCATCTCCCGGGCGAGCTTCTTACCCAGTTCCTGCCCGAGTTCCTTCTCGAAGAGCTCCCCGAGCTGGCGCACGAACTTCTCGCCGGTCGCGGCGCCCACCTTGCGCCCGGCCTTGAAGCCCTTGGACAGGTACTGGGCGTTCTCCTTCAGCAGCGTGCTGATGCCCCTGGCGAACCGCTCGGCCGCCTCGTTCCCGAGCAGGTGGCCCAGGCCCTGACCGGCCTCCTTGCCCGCGCCCTTGAGTGCACCGGCCGCCGCACCCTCGCCCAGCTCCTTGCCCGCGCCCTTGAGGGCTCCGGCCGCCGCGCCCTCGCCCAGTTCCTTGCCGATCCCCTTGAGGGCTCCGGCCGCCGCGCCCTCGCCGAGTTCCTTGCCCGCCCCCTTGAGGGCTCCCCCGGCCAGCCCCTTGATCACGTCGTTGAGGGCGCTCTGCACGAACAGCTTGGCCAGGCGCGGGCCGAGCAGCTTGCCCAGGCCCAGGCCCAGCAGGTTCAGCGGCCCGCCGATCGCACCGCTGAGAGCGCCGAAGATCGCCGCCTGCTTGGTGAGCTCCGTGTCCCACTCGTGCCGGTCACCGCGCTTGAACTGGATGCCCTGGATGATCGAGTCCAGGATCAGGCCGCCGACGATGCCGCCGAAGGCGTGCAGGGCGATCAGCTGCGCGAGCTTCTTCAGCAGCTGGATGAGGAACTGCCTCGTCAGGATCTTCTTCCACTCCAGCGCCACCAGGGAGGCACCGCCGGTGAAGATCGACCAGGCGATGGCGAAGGCGATCTCGATGATCAGCTGGACGAGCTGGCCGATCGCCATCCACTTGGTGTACTCGACGGTGTTGGCGACCTTGCCGGCCAGTTCGGCCAGCTGGGTGCAGAGACCGGCGGCGTTGCGCAGGGGGTCGGCGGCCGGGTCCGAGCTGGTGAACCGTCCCCACTCCTTCTTGAAGGCCTCGGCGGCCTCGCCCTCGATCCTCGTGTTGCAGGTCTGGATCGCCGCGAGGATGTACTCGCTCAGCGTCGGCAGGTCCTGGGCCAGCGCGAGGTAGTCGTCCCGGACGTCCCGCAGCAGCCCCTCGTCGCTCTCCGGCCAGGGCATGCCGCTGATGATGTGGAAGAACTTCGCCACACCCGGGGAGACGTGGATCGACGAGTGGGGCATGGCGCAGGGCCTCCGGGGGCGGGACTGACGGTACTGAGGTGCGGGGCGGGCGGGCTGACTCAGGCCCTAGCGGCGGCCGTTCACACCATGCCGGCGCCGTGTTCGTCGGTGGCGTCGAAGAGATCGGCGGTGCCCTGGCCGTGCGCGGACATCGCCTTCAGCTTGTTGCGGATCTGCGACGTCAGGCTGTACAGGTCGGCCGTGGGCTTGTCGATCTTCTCGTGGTACTGCTTGCCGATCTCGTCGCCGCCGCCGGCCTTGACGTTCTTCTGGTTGATGTCCTCCATCTCCGTGTTGATCTTCTCGACCAGGGCTGCCACGACGTCGAAGTTGGCGAACGCCGCTTTGAGGCCCTCCTCCTTGCGCAGCGTCCTAGCCATTGAACTCCTCCTGGCTGCGGGCCTTGGCCGTCCGGTCGGCGCCGGGGCGCATCGCGGTGAGGGGGGCCAGCAGCACGTCCAGGTCCAGCCCGCCGCCGATCCCGAACAGGCCCTCCTCCTCGTCACCGCGCTCGCCGGTGAAGTCCATCCGCAGCGTCTCTCCGACACCCTCGAAGCTGCGCATCTCGGCGGTGATCTGGTCACCCATCCGGGCCTTGGCCTCGTTGAGCACGTCCTTCAGCACGGTGCTCAGCTGGGCCGGGGCCATGGACTGGTAGGCGGTGGTGTGGAAGCTCAACGCGAGCAGCTCGCCCTGGGGGCCGACCTTCGCGGTGACCATCCGGTCCTTGCTGGTCGCCGAGGCGGTCATCGCCTGCATCTTGCGCGTCGACTCGGCCAGCCTCTCCTTCTGCTCCTCCAACGAGGCCATGGCCTGGTTCAGTTGGTCCTCGAACGAGTGCGACATACCTTCTCCGTTTCCTTGTCCAGGGGCGGTGTCCCTCCCGGGACGCCGCCCCTTCCTGCCGGTGCGCCGGGCGCTCAGCGGCCGATCACACCGTCGACCGCGCCGGTCTCGGTGCCCCAGACCTCTTCGTCCTCGGCCAGCCAGGTGGTGCGCTGACGGTCCTTCTCGCCCTGGCCGGCGCCCATGCCACCGCCCATGCCGCCCATCGGCGGCATCATCGGCATTCCGCCGCCGCTGGTGGACACCGACCGGCCGCGCATCGCGGCCTGCTCCTCGGCAGCCATCGCGGCGGCCTTCTGTGTCGCGGCCTTCTCCGCGGCCGCGGCCTCGGCGGCCGCCACGGCTGCCGTCTTGCCGCCCGGAGCCAGCCCGCCGCTGTTCTCGATGGCCTGCGGACTCAGCCCGCCGCCGGAGCTGACCAGCCGGGGCAACGCGCCGCCGCCGGACGAGAGGCCGCCCGACGAGAGGCCGGTTCCCCCGGCGCCGCCGAAGAGGCCGGCGTAGGATCCGAGGCCGCCGGAGGCGGAGGCCGAGCTCCCGCCGGAGCCGTAGTCGCCGAAGGAGGAGCCGAGGTCCAGATTCCAGTCGGACCCGGTGGACGGCGGACGGATGCCACCACCACCACCACCGGTCCCACCCCCGCTGCTGCCGCTGCCGACCATCGCGTCGATGGCGTGCTGCCGGTCGGTGTAGCGCTGGGAGATGTCGGAGATCGGACGACCGGTCGAGTCGAGCAGCGTGCCGTCGCCGGCGATGGATCCGCCCTTGGGCAGCACCACCGGGTTGCCGTCGCGGTCCAGCACCTCCTTGTCGTCGGGCCCGATGACCGTCCCGTCGTCGCGGACCTTCGAGCCCTTGGGCACCTTGGCGTTCTGCCCGTAGATGCCACCGCCGGTGCCCGGCGGAACGTCCGAACCCGGGGGGACGACGACGGGCTTGCCGTCCTTGCCGGTCACCTTCTGACCGTTGGCGTCGTATACCTGGCCGTCCTTGCCGATGTAGCCGCCCGGGGGCAGCATCACCGGCTTCTTGTCGGCGCCCAGGACGGGCTTGTGGTCCTTGTCGAGGATCGGCGTGCCGGCGCCGTCGCCCCCGAGGCCGGCGCCACCGCCGCCACCGCCACCGCCGCCGGGGCTGATGACGGGGGGCGGCGGCGGAAGGTGGGTGTTGTTGCCGCCGCCCTTGCCGTCGCCGCCACCTCCGCCGGCACCACCGCCCAGGTCGGACTCGTCACCGGCACCGCCGCCCGCTCCTCCGCCCGCTCCTCCGCCTGCTCCGCCGCCCGCTCCGCCGCCGCCGTCACCCGTCCCCGGGCCGGGCGGCGCCGCGGTGGGCAGGTCCAGGTGCACGTTGCTGTAAACGAAGGGGAAGTTGGCGTCCAGCTTGGAGTAGGCCGTCTCCAGCGCTCGCATCGGATCGGCCTCCACGACCTGCCGTTCGTCGACGACGTGGATGACGCGCCTCTTGTCGAGCTGCCTCTCGACGTTGGCCAGCCAGATGTTCTTCGCGCTGATCTCCAGCTGGTCGTAGAAGCCCTGCTCCCGGGGGTCGCCGAGGGGGGTGCTGATCGACTTTATGGAGTGCATGTCAGGGTTGAGTTCCGGCACGACGCCCGTCAGGGCCTGTGACAGGGCCTGGTAGATGGCGTGGGAGGGCCATACGTTCCCGCCGGCGTACCACTGGTAGTGGGCGTCCCGGAGCCCGCCGATGGTGTGCCCGATCTGGTCGGCCGCCGCGTAGAGGTCGGCCTCGTACGGGGTCTTGTCCAGTTGGAGGCGAATGGTCTCCATCTCCAGCGCGTACCGCTTGAGCAGGATCTTGAACTCACCGGCCGCGTCGCCCTGCCAGTCGCTGTCCGACCCGTTGATCTTCTCCGCCCAGCCCTGCACCCGCGGGTACCAGGTGCTCAGCCACGTGCGCACATTCGCGATGCCCTGCGCGGCGTACCGCAGGCTGGCGGGGTTGACCGTGTCGTTGCCGGCGCCACCGGGGCCCAGCGGGGCGAAGATGTCCTCGTGCTGGTGGATGAACTGGGACAGCGGCTTGTCGCGGTCGTTGCCCCAGTCCTTGTAGTTGACGCTCAGCGTGATCCGGAAGTGGTGGTTGACGTTGCTGTGCGTGTAGTTCCACGCCCACCAGACGTCGGGGGAGCCCATCCCCGAGACCCCGCCCTGAGTCGTCGAGCCGTTGTAGAACTTGCTGTTGTCAAAGGCCATCTTGTCGATCGGGCTGAGCCAGGGCTTGTCCTTCGAGGGGCCGGCGACCTGCTCCCTGGTGACGATCTTGGCGGAGCGCTGGGCCTCTGACGCGAAGAAGCCCAGCACGTCCTCCCACTTCGGATCCGGCATGGGGTGTCCATCTCTCCGTAGGTGTGCGGGGCACTCAGCCCGGGTTCGGCCCGCCGGCCTTGGGAGCGGTGGCGGTCGACACCTTGGTGAGGACCTCCATCATCTCGGCGGCCGTCATGGCCTCCTCGTGGGCGGCGTCCATGAGCGTCAGCGCCAGCCGGATCCTCAGCTGAGCTTCGGTCATCTGGACGCCGAGGGTCTTGAGGTCAGTGGCCACGCCCGTCGCCAGGTTCTTGAAGTCGGTCTTGATCTTGCCTGCGACGGGCATCACCTGGTCCGAGCCGTGGCCCACCAGCAGGGAGGTGAAGTCCCCGCCGCCGTCCCCGCCGAAGGACAGCATCGTCTTGAAGCCGGGGTCGTCCTTGAGGACCTTCAGGTAGTTGCCGAGCTGAGTGTCGGCGAAGTACTTGAGGTCGTCGCTCTGGACGCTGAGCGTGTGCCCGTAGTCGGGCTCCGGCGGCGTCGCCATCAGCCGACGCCCCCCGCGGCACGCTTGTCGGCGTCGCGCAGCAGGCCGTGCATGACGCGCAGGACGTCGGCGCCCTGGATGATGTCGTTGTTCATGGCGGTGTTCTGGTCGGCGAGCGCCTGGTAGAAGGCATTGGCGGCGGTGGCGAGGTCACCGCTGAGCTGGGCCTCGGCGGCCTTGATGGCGGCCATGCAGTCGTCCATCGCGGCGTGCATGCCCTGGCCGGCCTGGGTCAGGGCGTCGGCGGCCTCGTCGATGTTGGCGTGGTTGAGCAGGATGCTGGCCATGGGGGTCCTCTCGGTCGGGTCGTCGGGTGGCCTGAAGGGGGCCGGGGTCAGCGGGGGTTGAGGCCGTTCAGGACTTCGTCGGAGGCGCCGCCCCAGCCTCCGCCGGCCGCCAGGGCCTCGTCGTGGGCGGTGTTGACCTGCGTGTGGCCGGCGGCGAAGCTGCCGTGGAAGGACTGGTACGCGTTCTTGAGCTGCTGGTAGCGGTTCTGCCAGTCCGCGATCTTCTCCTGGTACTTGGAGCTGCACGCGGCCTGGAAGTGCTGCTGGATCTCGCCGTTGACGTCCTGGACCTGCGTCGCGGCGCGCATCATCGTGTCGATGTGGCCCTCCAGGGTCGCCAGGACGCTCCGGACGACCGCGTCGTCCGTCTTCAGGTTGAGTGCCGCCACGGGGGTTCCTTCCTCCGGGCCCGGCTTCGGCTGCCGGGCTCACTCGACTCAACGGAACTGCGGGGGGCGGCGGTTCACCGCAGGCAGGTGGGGCCGGCCGGGCTCGGTGCGGCGGCGGCGCCGGTGAGCGCGGCCGGGTCGAGGCTGGGGCCGGTGGGCAGCAGGGTCAGCAGCGCCTCGGGCAGGCCCGGGGGGGCGACCTCGCCGTAGCCGAGCTGTTTGGCGACCTCGGGCGAGGGCAGCGGGTACTTCACCCCGGTGTCGGTGACCAGGTAGAGGGTGGTGCCGGTGCCGGCGGTGGACAGCGCGCGCACCAGGGCGCCGCCGCCGGGGCGCACCGCGATGGTGTCGGCGGTGGCGCAGGCCGCCTCGACGCCGGGCTGGGCGGCGGGGGCGGGGCCCTGGAGGGCGGTGTCGTCGAGGAGGGTGACGGCGGTGGTGGGCGCGGGGTCGCCCGGGCGCAGCTCGGCGCAGACGTCGCGGCCCTGGGGGGCGGTCAGGAGCTCGGGCGGGGTGGTGGGCAGGGCGGTGGTGGGGGTGGCGGCCGTCGCGGGGGGCGCGCTGTGGGCGGCGAGGTCGGCGGGACGCAGGGCGGCGGGGGTGACGGCGGCGCCCTGGTAGGCGATCTGCTGGGTGCGGGAGTCGTTGCGCAGCAGTTCGAAGGCCATCGTGGTGAGCGGGGTGAGTCCGGCGGAGGTGAGCAGGTAGGGGTCGCCACCGGGGCCGGTGAAGAGTTGTCCGATGCGGGTGGGGCGGGTGGCGAGCTCGGGGCCGGGGGTGCCGCGCTGGTCGATGTCGGGGGCGGCGAGGTCGGGGCCGGCGGGCAGGGCGTTGAGGAAGGCCTGGGGGACGGGCTGGGCGGTGGCGGTGCTCTGGCCGAGGGCCAGGCGGGCGCCGTTGTGGGTGTCCAGGCGCAGGCGGCGGCCGTGCCACAGCAGGTGGGTGGTGCCGTCGGGGGCGGTGACCAGGAGGGCCTGGTTGTCGGAGAGGGCGGTGCCGCGGGTGGTGGGGTCGATGGCGACGGCCAGTTGGGGCCGGCGGGCGCCGGAGGGGCCGGGGCGCAGGGCGGCGCAGGCGAGCCAGGGGGCGGTGGCGAGACGGTCGGGTGCGGGCAGGCCGTCGGGGGCGCCGAGGATGCCGAGCGGGGTGCCGCGGGGGGTACCGGCCAGGGAACGCACGCTGACCTGGTCGACGGTGAGCTGCTCGCCGGCGATCAGGCGGGCGGTCGTCTCGTTGAGCAGGGGGTGGAGGGTGCCGTCGAGGTAGAGGTAGCGGGCGCCGCTCTCCTTGACCAGGACGAGGGTGCCCGGTTTCTTCCAGCCGGTGGCGCCACCGGGGACGAGGACGCCGTAGACGGCGGCGATCAGGCAGGCGAGGACGGCGATGACGATGCCGGTGACGATGCCGCGGGAGGTGCGCCCGGTGGGGGCGTCGGGGGCGTCGGGTTCGCCGCGGAGCATGCCGGTGGCGAGGCGGCCCATCACGAACAGGTGGGCCTGCACCTGGTCGCGCTTCGACTGCATGGCGTGGTTCTCCTCGGTGGCGGGGCGTGGGGTTGCTCGCGTGGGCGGGGGCCGGGCGTGGGGTGTGCCGCCGGTGCGGGTTCAGCCGGCGATGGCGCGTAGTGCCTGGTAGGCGCCGGCGGCGGAGAGGGCGAGCGGGAGCACGGTGATGGCGGCGAGGGTGTGCAGCAGGTCGGCGGCGCGGCCCCAGTAGGGCAGCAGGCGTCGGCCCGGGACGGTCCACGAGACGGCGGCCAGGACGGCGCCGGTGGCGAGCAGGGCGGCGAGCAGGACCAGACGGGCGGACGGGGACTGGCCGACGGCGAGGTGGGCGGTGAGCACGGCGGGGCCCAGGGCGCCGGGGACGAGGACGGCCAGGCGCTGGGGGATGGCGCCGATGCCGCGGGCGTGCAGCAGGAGCAGCAGGGACAGCGCGCAGGTCAGGGCGGTGGGGGCCCAGCCGTCCTGACCGGCGAGGGCGGTCAGGCACCCGGCGAGGACGGGGGCGAGGGCGAGGTGGAAGGCCGTCAGGAAGCCGTCGGCGACGACGCTGCGGGAGCGGACGGAGGCGGCGGGGACGGCCTCGATGCCTTCCTGGAGTTCCTCGGCGTTGCGGGGCAGGGCGGGCAGGCGCAGCCCGGACAGGCGGAAGCAGAGGCCGGGCAGGAAGCCGGCGGTGGCGACCGGGAGGACGGCGAGGACGGCGGCGGTGGCGGGTGCGGTCAGTCCGGTGAGCAGCAGGGCGCCGGTGGCGGTGACGTGCAGGGCGAACAGGACCAGGCCGAGGAAGAGCGGGGCGGAGCAGCCGACGGCGGCCATGGCGAGGACGGCTGCTCCGGCGCCGGCGCAGCCGCCGGCGAGGAGTCGGGCTCCGGTGGCGGAGGGTCCGGTGTCGGTGGTGAGGAGGGCGCCGGCCAGGGCGAGGTAGGGCACGGCGGTGGCGCCGAGGGCGGTGCCGGCGGCGGCGTCGCCGACGGCCCGGGAGGCGCTGAGGGCGCCCAGGAGCAGGAACAGGCCGGTGATGGCGGCCGCGCCGGCGCGCAGCTGCGGCGGGCCGGGCAGGAGGAGGAGTGCGATGCCGCCGGCCAGGGCGGTGACGGCCAGGACGAGGGCGGTGTGGTGGGTGAGCGCCGGGCGCCAGGTGTCGGGGCGTTCGCGCATGCCGGTGGCGACGCCGTCGGCGAGGTCGTCGTAGTGGACCTCGGGCAGGGCGTCGCGGCGTGGGCGCAGGTAGAGGTCCTCGCCGTCGCGCAGGTCGAGGGCGTCGGCGCCGAGTTCCTCGTCCAGGGGCGGGTGGCCGAGGCGTTGGAGGACCCAGCCGTCGTGTTCGAGGCCTTGTTCGTCGAGACCCGGTTCGGCGGGGTCGAGGTCGGCGTGGGCGAGGACGGCGGGCAGCAGGTCGGCCAGGGGGATGTCGGCGGGGACGGCGAGTTCGAACACCGCCCGGGGGGCGTGGAACCTCAGTCGGCACAGTGCGGCGACGGCGGCCCCGTTGGCACTCCCGTTCACGGTTCTCCCTCGTGGTCCGCGGCCCCGGCCGGGCCGGGGGGCCTGGGAGCGGGGCCGGCTCGGCGGTGGCTGGTCCTCGGAAGAGGGCGCGGCCGCCTGGGGCTGTCCGGGGGTGGCGGGTCGGGCGGCCACTCCCCGCCCGGTGGCACGGATGGCGGGGGGTGGTTGGTTCACCGCGGGCGGGAGCGGGCCGGGCGGGGTGAACCGGGGGCGGGGTGGTGGCCGTGGTCCGGGTGGACGGTGTGCGTCCCGGGCGACGGCGCACGGTGCGGGCCGTCCCCTGGTGCGAGGAGCGCTTTCGTTGAGTGTGGTGCTGGTCGACCGTCCGCCGCGGCGTCCCGGTCCGGCGATGCCCGACGGCGAGATCCAGTTGCAGGAGCCGCCGGTCCTGCCGGAGTCGCAGAGCGGCATGTCGAGCGTGATCTCGATGGCGCCGATGGCGCTGAGTTCGCTGTCGATGGTGTTCGTGTTCCTGCGCCCGGGTGAGGGCGGCGGGGTGCTCGGCTACGTGGCGATGGGCATGATGGGCCTGTCGGCGGTGGGCATGCTGGTGACGCAGCTGATCCGCGGTTCCAGCGACCGCAAGCGGGAGCTGCGGGCCGAGCGGCGGGACTACCTGCGGTACCTGTCACAGATGCGCAGGCAGGTGCGCGGGCACACCGTGCGTCAGCAGGAGGCGGCGGCCTGGCGGCACCCGGCGCCGGGGGCGGTGGCGTCGCTGATCCGCACCTCGCGGCTGTGGGAGCGGCGCGGCACGCACCCGGACTTCGGTGACGTGCGGGTCGGGGTGGGGCACCAGCGGCTGGCGGTGCGGCTGGCGCCGCTGTCGACCAAGCCGGTGGAGGACCTGGAGCCGTTGTGCGCGCACGCGCTGCGGCGGTTCATCCACGCCTACGGCACGGTCGCGGACCAGCCGATCGCGGTGTACGTGCGCGGGTACGCCCAGGTGCTGCTGCGCGGTGACGACCGGGCGGCGGCGCAGGCACTGGCGCGGGCGATGCTGGCGCAGCTGGCGCTGTTCCACGCGCCGGACGAGCTGCGGATCGCGGTGGTGGCGGACGCGGAGCACCGGGAGCAGTGGGAGTGGGCGAAGTGGCTGCCGCACGCGCTGCACCCGGTGGACACCGACGCGCTGGGGCCGGTGCGGCTGGTGGCGGGGTCGGTCGCGGAGCTGGAGCAGGTCATGGGCGAGGAGTTCGCGGCGCGCGGGCCGTGGGAGCCGGAGGCGCAGCCGGGCCGGGACGAGCCGTTCACGGTGATCGTGCTGGACGGTGCACCGGCCGGTCCCGGCAGCCGGGCGGCGCTGGCGGGGTGGCGCAACGCGGTGCTGCTGGACCTGGGTGAGGCGCTGGAGTGGAAGCCACTGCGGCACCGGCTGCGGCTGCGGATCGAGGAGGGCCGGCTGGCGATGGTCGGCGCGGACCGCAACCACCGTGACGAGGTGACCGAGCTGGGGCGGCCCGACGCGTTGTCGTTGCCGGCGGCGCGGCGGCTGGCCGCGCTGATGGCGCCCTACCGGCTCGGGGACCAGCTGGAGGCCGGGGAGCCGTTGGCGGGTGATTTCGACCTGGCGTCGCTGCTGGGCATCCGGAACCTGCACCGGCACGACGTGGCGCAGAACTGGGCGCGGCGCGGG
The DNA here is from genome assembly GCF_040630735.1 of Kitasatospora sp. NPDC005748. Classification (NCBI taxonomy): domain Bacteria; kingdom Bacillati; phylum Actinomycetota; class Actinomycetes; order Kitasatosporales; family Streptomycetaceae; genus Kitasatospora; species Kitasatospora sp. NPDC005748. Next base: position 24,588 of record NZ_JBEXYD010000021.1, on the reverse strand, counting down.
ATCGCCGACCGGTTGCGGGTGCCGCTGGGCATCGCCGCGGACGGCACGCCGGTGGAGCTGGACATCAAGGAGTCGGCGCAGGGCGGCATGGGCCCGCACGGGATGCTGATCGGGGCCACCGGGTCGGGCAAGTCGGAGCTGCTGCGCACGCTGGTGCTGGCGTTGGCCCTGACGCACTCCTCGGAGGTGCTGAACTTCGTGCTGGTCGACTTCAAGGGCGGCGCGACGTTCCTGGGTCTGGACCGGCTGCCGCACACCTCGGCGGTGATCACCAACCTGGCCGACGAGGCGGCGCTGGTGGACCGGATGCGCGACGCGCTGCACGGGGAGCTGGTGCGCCGCCAGGAGCTGCTGCGGGCGGCGGGCAACTACAGTTCGCTGCTGGACTACGAGACCGCGCGGGCGGGCGGGACCGATCTGGAGCCGCTGCCGACGCTGTTCGTCGTGGTCGACGAGTTCAGTGAACTGCTGGCCGCGCACCGCGACTTCATGGATCTGTTCGTCATGATCGGCCGCCTGGGCCGCTCGCTGGGCGTGCACCTGCTGCTGGCCTCGCAGCGTCTGGACGAGGGCCGGATGCACGCGCTGGAGTCGCACCTGTCGTACCGGGTCGGACTGCGGACGTTCTCGGCGATGGAGAGCCGGGGCGTGCTGGGGGTACCGGACGCCTACCACCTGCCCTCCCAGCCCGGCAACGGTTTCCTGCGCAGCGACATCGCCACCCTGACCCGGTTCAAGGCCGCGTACGTCTCCGGCCCCTACCGGGCGCCGCGCCCCGCGGCCGCGCGCCAGCAGGCTGCGGCCGGGCAGGTCGCCGTCTACGGCACCGGGTACGTGGCGCCGCGTCAGCCCGTCGCGGTGCCGGAGGAGCCGCGGGTGGAGGAGGCGCAGGACGGTGGCACCTTGCTCGCCATCGCGGCCGACAAGCTGCTGGACGCGGGACCGCCGGCGCACCAGGTGTGGCTGCCGCCGCTGGGGGTGCCGCCCACCCTGGACGAGCTGCTGCCGCCGCTGGCGCCGCACCCGGAGTACGGGCTGACCACCGAGGGCGGTACGGGCCGCGGCACCCTGAGCGTTCCGGTCGGCGTCGTCGACCGGCCCTTCCACCAGGTGCGCGACCTGCTCACCGCCGACCTCTCGGGGGCCGACGGCCATGTGGGGATCGCGGGTGGTCCGCAGAGCGGCAAGTCCACCCTGCTGCGGGCCCTGATGACGGCGCTCGCCCTCACCCACACCCCGCGCGAAGTGCAGTTCTACTGCCTGGACTTCGGCGGCGGCACGCTCTCCGCGCTGCGCGGTCTGCCGCACGTGGGCGGGGTCACCGGTCGGCACGACCCCGAGCGGGTGGTGCGCACGGTCGCGGAGGTCAACGCGATCCTCGCGCGGCGCGAGCAGCGCTTCGCCGAGCTCGGCATCGACTCGGTGGCGGCCTTCCGCCGGATGCTGGCGGCAGGTCAGCTGCCGCAAGAGGCGCACGGCGACGTCTTCCTGGTGATCGACGGCTGGAACACCGTGCGCCAGGAGTTCCCCGACCTCGCGCCGGCGCTGACCCTGATCGCCCAGCGCGGCCTCAACTACGGCATCCACCTGATCGTGGGCACCACCCGCTGGGGCGAGGTCACCGGCGCGCTGCGCGACCTGCTGGGCACCCGGTTCGAGCTGCGGCTCGGTGATCCCGTCGACTCCGCGATCGGCATGCGGGTCGCCGCGACGGTCCCCAAGCTCCCCGGCCGGGGTCTGACCGCCGAGGAACTGCACTTCCTCACCGCGCTGCCCCGGATGGACGGCACCGGCAGCACCGACGACCTCGGCGACGGGGTGGCGGACCTGGTCGACGCCGTGGCGGAGCACTGGACGGGGGCGCGCGCGCCCGAGGTCCGGATGCTGCCGCTGCAGCTGCCCGCCTCCGCGCTGCCCGCCCCCGAGGGCCGACTGCGCGTCCCGCTGGGGCTCCAGGACGTCTCGATGGACACGCTGTGGCACGACTTCGAGGAGACGCCGCACCTGGTGGTGGTCGGTGACAGCGAGTCGGGCAAGACGAACCTCCTGAAACTGGTGGCGGCCGGCATCACCAGCGCCTACCGCCCCGACCAGGCGCGGATCATGCTGGTCGACTACCGCCGGGTGCTGCAGGGCGCGGTACCGCAGGAGTACCGGCTCGGGCACGCGGTCGCCGTGGACGCGCTGCGTCAGATCGTCGACGGCGCGGCGCGGGCGATGGCCAACCGGCTGCCCGGCGTGGACATCCCGCCGGAACGGCTGCGGCTGCGGGACTGGTGGGAGGGCCCGGAGCTGTTCATCCTGGTCGACGACTACGAGCTGGTCGCCGGCTCCCCCGGCGGGATGTCCGCCCACCCGTTCGCACCGCTGCTGGACTACCTGGCGCAGGGTGTCGAGCTGGGCCTGCACCTGATCGTGGCGCGCAGCGCCAACGGCATCGGACGGGCCTCCTCGGACCAGCTCCTGCGCAAGCTGGAGGAGGTCAACACCCCGGCGGTGCTGCTGTCCTGCCCGCCGAGCGAGGGCTTCCTGTTCGGCAACACCAAGCCCCGCGCCCTCCCGCCCGGGCGGGCCCTGCACATCACCCGGCGCCGCACGGTGCAGGTGCAGACCGCCGCCGTCGACGAGGACGCAGGGGCGCAGCAGTGAGCGCCGCGCCGGTGCGGCGCTGGCTGACCCGTCACCGCGACGCCCCGGCCCCCGCGGTGCTGCACGAGGCGGGTCCGCACTTCGTCATCGCACCCGGCGCCGCGCACGGGGCCGCGGCGGCGCCAGCGCTGCCCGCCGAACTCGCTGCCGCGCTCGCCGCACTGCCGCCCGTGGTCGGGACCGTGACGGTGCTGGCGGCGGCCGCCGACGCGCAGCCCGTCCTGCTCGCGAGCCTGGCGGAGCTGGCGCGCACCGCGGCCGTCCGGCGGGCCGGGATCCTGGTCCTGGCGGCCTCCGGCCTGGCCACCGCCCAGCCGGACGGCAGACGGCCCGCCCAGCGGATCGCCGAACTGGCCGCCACCGGCATCGTCGCCCCGGACGGCGTCGTCACCCTGCGGCCCGACGGGACCCTGCTGGCCGACGGGGCCGGGCCGGGATCGCCGGCTTCCTGGTGGCTGTTCACTCCGGCCGGCCCGGCCCGCCGGCTCGGGCCGGTGTGGCCGCTGCCGGAGACGGCGGACGTGACGGCCGCCCGGGCGTGGGCGGCAGACCCGGCGGAGCCTCGGACACCGCGGCCCGGGAGCGCCGGGCCGGCCCCTCGGGCGGCGTCCGCCCCCGCCGTACCGGCAGCCGGCACACCCGTACCGGCCGCGACGGCCCCTCAGGCACCTCCGCCTGCCCCGGCGCCGATGGCGGGCGCCGAGCGCGACCCGCTCGGCGGGGGCCCGCTGGTGACCGAGCTGCCGGGCGGCTACTGGCTCCACGGCCAGTCCGCCCCCGATGTCCGTTCCGGCCCGTTGGACCTCGCCACGGCGGCGCCGGGCACCCTGGTCCTGGTCGTCGGCCACCCCGGCGCGCCCCTGCCCGCGGCCGCCGGGGTCGCCGAACGGCTGGCCCGGGTCCGGCCCGCTCCGGCCGAGCTGCTGGTGAGCGCGCCCTGGGCGGCCACCGCGGCGCTGGTCGCGCTGACCGCCGCCCTCGCGGCCGAGCTGGGCCGCGACGTCCGGGCCGCCGTCGGCCTGCCGATGCGCACCGCGGACGGCTGCTCCGCCCGCGTCCTGGCCGCCGACGGCACGCCCGGCTGGGAGCCGTGGCTGACCGAGCTGACCGCCTCACCCGAGCGGGGCCGCGTGGTCGCCTCCGCCTGGCGCCCCCTGCCCGACGGCACCCCGCCCGACGGCCCCGCGCTCTACCCCGCGCCGGTGGCGGGCTGGCGCCTGGAGGCGGTGCCGGCCGGCCTGTGGCTGCGCCCCGACGACCCGCCGCCGGACCACGGCCCGCGGCTGCTCGACCCCGGGCCGGACCGCCCCCTGCTCATCGTCGGCTCGGCCGACCGGACGGTGCCGGCGGAGGTGCTCGCTGTGGTGGACGGCCTGCTGACGGCCCTCACCGTCCCGGGCGCGGCGGTACCGGGACTGCTCCTGAACGGCCCCACCCGCGCGCCCGCCCCCTTGACCGCGCCCACGGCCGCACCCGCGACCGAACCCGCCACCGGTGCCGGCCTCCCGGCCCCGCCGGTGCCGACCGCCACGTCCACCGGCCCCTCCCCCGCACCCGACCCCGCCGGGCAGGGCCCGGACGGCACGGACGCCACCGGCCCGGAGGCCGGACCGGCGCTCGTGCCCGCGGAGACGGGCCCGGAGTCCACCGGCTCCCCCGGGCCGGACACCGAACCCACCGTCATCCTGCCCACCACCACCGACCACGCCGCCGAGCCCACGACCGCACCGGGCGGCGCGGGCGACGGCGACGACGAGGACACGGCCGAGGTCCCCGCCGTGCCCCGGCTCATCGCGCCGGACGGCGCCTTCAGCTCGGGGCGGCCGTCCACCGCTGCCGAACGGGCCGCCTTCCGGGCCCTGCTCGGCCCGCACTTCCACCGCTACGCCAGCCAGGCCGAGCAGGTCGCCCTGCGGCTGCCGGCGCTGCGTTCACAGCCCCGCGACGACCTGAAGGACGACCTCGCGGCCGTGTACCTGCACCACGCCGACACCGGGATCCCCGCGTCCCGCGCCGAGTTGGTGGCCGCGGCGCGCCGGCCCGGCGGACCGGGACCGCTGGAGCTGTACCTGGCGTGCCTGGGTTCCGGGCTGCGCCGGCTGCCCAACCACCGGGGCGCCGTGCTGCTGGGCGCGGACGCGGGCGAAGAGGTGCTGCGCCTCTACGTGCGGGGGGCGCTGCTGACGGAGCCCGCTCCGGTCGTCGGGACTCCGGAGGCCGACCTCGCCCCGGGGACGTCGACGGAGTTCCTCGTCTGGTCGGCCACCGGCCGCCGGACGTCCGTGATCGCCGACGACGGCGACCCGGAGGTGGTCTTCCCGCCCGGCTCGCGCTTCCGTGTCCTGGATGTCCTGCCCGGCGGCGAGGACCGCCCGGTCCGGGTGCTGCTGCGCGAAGCGGCCCCCGGCCCTGCCGCGACCGGCCCCGCCGCGGACGCGGCGGCCGAGGAGCACGACGCGCAGGCCCGGACCCGGCTGCTGGCGTGGCAGGACCGCCGCGAGCTGCTGCCGCCCGCGCGGCTGCGCCCGCCGGCCCGCCCGGAGCGGCTCCGTCTGACGCCGGGAGTCGCCGTCGGGTGAGGCACGCGGGGCGGCAGTCGCGTCCGCGAGATGGTTCGGCATGCCCCCGTCCTCGCGCATCGCGCGCGTGGAGGGGGCGGCCCTCACTCCTTCGGAGCCTCCGGCTCCTCGACGAAGTCGACGCGCTTGAACTGCTTGTTCATCGACTTGACCAGGAACCAGGTGGCCACGCCGAGGGCGGCGAAGACGACGAAGCCCAGCAGTCCGGGGGTCACCTTGGTCTCGTCGAGGGCGAGCTCGGCGGCGAGGTGGGTGAGGTTCACGGGGGCACTCATATCTCTATGGTGGCCCGGCTCACGGGGAGCCGGGCCATCGGGGGGTGGTTCAGTCGCGCGTGTCGGTGGCCTCGGCGGCCAGGGTGGGGGTGCGCAGGCCGGCGAACAGGTCGTCCTCCGGCAGGTCGACGTCGATCAGGGTCCGGGCCAGCTCGTAGTCCTCGGTCGGCCAGACCTCGCGCTGGACCTCCAGCGGGACGCGGAACCACGGCCCGTCCGGGTCGATCTGGGTGGCGTGCGCGATCAGCGCGCGGTCCCTGGTCTCGAACCAGTCGTCGCAGCGGACCCGGGTGGTGATCTCGCGCTCCTTGCGGCCGCTCTTCTCCCAGCCCTCGATCCACTCGCCGTACGGCGACTCGTGGCCGTGCTCGGTGAGGTACGCGTGCAGCTCGCGGATCCGGCCCATCGGGAAGCCGTGGTTGTAGTAGACCTTCAGCGGCTGCCAGGGCTCACCGGACTCCGGGTAGGCGTCCGGGTCACCGGCGGCGTCGAAGGCCAGCATGGTGATCTTGTGGGTCATGATGTGGTCCGGGTGCGGGTAGCCGCCGTTCTCGTCGTAGGTCGTGATGACCTGCGGCTTGAACTCGCGGATCAGCCGGACCAGCGGCTCGGCCGCCTCCGCGACGTCCTTCAGGGCGAAGCACCCCTCGGGCAGCGGGGGCAGCGGGTCGCCCTCGGGCAGGCCCGAGTCGACGAAGCCCAGCCAGGCCTGCCGGACCCCGAGGATCCGGCGCGCCTCGTCCATCTCCTTGCGCCGGACCTCGTGGATGTTCTCCTCGATCTCCGGCTTGCCCTGCAGCTTCGGATTGAGGACCGACCCGCGTTCCCCCCCGGTGCAGGTGGCCACCAGCACATCCACCCCCTGGTCGACGTACATGGCCATGGTGGCAGCGCCCTTGCTGGACTCGTCGTCCGGGTGGGCGTGCACCGCCATCAGTCGCAACTGCTCAGTCAACGCGTGCGTTCCTTCCACAATGTCTGGGCCTTCCGCGAAGTCCGGTCTGCCCACCGTCCGAGCCGCTCGGTTCGGGCCGCGTCACCGCGGGCCCGCCGCCGGGAGCGCCGCGGCAGGACCTCACCACGCCGCCGGCACGACGCCGACACGGCCGAGCAGCGCCCCCGCCGGACCGGCCGCGGGCGTGCCCCTCCTATAGTGACGGACTGGAGGAGCGTCGCATTCCCCCGGCACCACCGCGGGGGGTACCTCCCGGAGAGGACTGAGCCCGATGAGCGCAGGCACCACCACCCCGCAGCTGCCCGAGGGGCGCTACGGCCGGCGCGGCGACCGCGAGTCCGACCGCCGCCTCAAGGTGGCGGGTGCGGTCTGCGGCGTGCTGGGGCTGGGCCTGGTGGCCTGGCTGGGCGGCTCGTACCTGATCCGCGAGACCACCATCAACGGCAGCGTCCCCTCCTTCCAGGCCGTCTCGGACACCGAGGTGCAGCTGCACCTGGCGGTGCGCAAGAGCGACGGCACGGCGGGCAGCTGCACCGTCCGCTCGCAGGGCGAGAACGGCGCGGTGGTCGGGGTGGCCGACTTCCCCGTACCGGCCGCCGGCGGCGACTACGACGCCGTGGTCAGCCTGCGGACCACCGCCCGCGGCACCACCGCCGAGCTGCTGGGATGCACGCCGGCGAAGTAGCGGCCGTCGATCGCGACCCGCCCGGGCGCATATTCGATCGGAAGAGCGGGAATCCGTCAGGATGTCCCGCACACCGGTCCTGTACATCTCGGCGCAATGCTGTCGTCAATGACGCGCCGACGACTCTCCCGCTTGTCGGCCGGAGTTGTTAGGCTCGTGGTTTCGCCCCTTCCGCACCGAGAGGTACGGGAGCGGGCGTTGCTTTGTAGTTACGACCGATATCTCCACCGCCACCCTGCTGACGACTCACACCCTCAGCACAGCCCCAGCACCTACGAGGAGCACCCGTGACCCAGACCAGCGAGAACGTGACCTGGCTCACTCAGTCCGGCTACGACCAGCTCAAGGCCGAGCTGGAGCATCTGAGCGGCCCCTGGCGCATCGAGATCGCGCAGAAGATCGAGGCGGCGCGCGAGGAGGGTGACCTCAAGGAGAACGCCGGTTACCACGCGGCCAAGGAGGAGCAGGGCAAGTACGAGCTGCGGATCCGCCAGCTCACCCAGCTCCTGGAGCGCGCCAAGGTCGGCGAGGCCCCCGCGGACTCCGGCGTGGTGGCCCCCGGCATGGTCGTCACGGTCGCCTTCGACGGCGACGAGGACGACACCATGACCTTCCTGCTCGGCTCGCGCGAGATGGCCGGCAGCGACGACCTCGACGTGTACTCCCCGCAGTCGCCGCTGGGCCGCGCCATCGACGGCAAGAAGGTCGGCGACGAGGCGACGTACGAGCTGCCGAACGGCAAGGCCGCCTCGGTCACCGTCACCGACGCCAAGCCGCACAACGGCTGATCCCCCGCACCTGACGCCGAGGGCGGCCGTGGACGAGGTCCACGGCCGCCCTCGCGGCATCCCGGCGGCCGGCCGCCGGACCGGGCTCAGCCCGAGGCCGAGCGGTACTTGCGCACCGACAGCCAGGAGAAGACGGCGGTGATCAGCACCGACCAGAGCACCGACATCAGCTCCGCGTGCTGCATCGGCCAGGCGCTGTCCACCGGCCCGACCTGGTTGCCGAACAGGTTGCGGCAGGCCTGCACGGTGGCGCTGAACGGGTTCCAGTAGGCGATCCCCTGCAACCAGCCCGGCATCGAGCTGATCGGCACGAAGGCGTTGGAGATGAAGGTCAGCGGGAAGAGCCAGATCAGCCCGGCCGAGGTGGCCGCCTCGGGACTGCGGACCGAGAGGCCGATCAGCGCGCCGATCCAGGAGAACGCGTAGCCGAGCAGGAGCAGCAGCCCGAACGCGGCGAGCGCCTTCGGCACCCCCTCGTGGATCCGCCAGCCGACCAGCAGCGCCACCACCGCCAGCACCACCAGGGTGAAGGCGGTCTGGCAGAGGTCGGCCAGGGTCCGGCCGACCAGCACCGCCGAGCGGGCCATCGGAAGCGAGCGGAAGCGGTCGACCAGCCCCTTGGTCATGTCCTCCGCGATGCCGGCGGAGGCACCGGCCGTCGCGAAGGTGACCGTCTGGGCGAAGATGCCGGCCATCAGGAACTGGATGTACGAGTCGGAGCTGGCCTGCGTCCCGGGGATCTGGATCGCCCCGCCCATGACGTAGGAGAACAGCAGCACGAACATCACGGGCTGCATCAGTCCGAAGACCACGATCTCGGGGATCCGGGTCATCCGGCGCAGGTTGCGCCGGGCGACCACCCAGGAGTCGTGCAGGGTGGCCGCCGCGCCCCGGCGCTGCTTGGGTACCGCCCCGCCGATGGCGTGCTCGGTGGCAGTGGTCATCTCACCGTTCCTTTCCGGCGGGGACGGCCTGCTGGTCCGGGTCCTGGCCGTCCTCGCCGGCCCGGCCCCCGCCGTGCCCGCCGTGCCCCTTGCCCCGGCCCTTGCCGGCGGCGCCGCCCTCCTCGTCCTCGGCCGCCGTGACGTGGCCGGTGAGCGAGAGGAAGACGTCGTCCAGGGTCGGGCGGCGCAGGCCGATGTCGTCGATCTCGATGGAGCGGGCGTCCAGCTCGCGGATGGCGTCGGCGAGCACTCGCGCGCCGCCACTGACCGGCACGGTGATCCGGCGGGTGTTCTTCTCCACCGCCGGATCGCCCTTGGCGTACTCGGACAGCGCCTCGACGGCCTCGGCGACGAGGTCGGCGCGGTGCACCACGACCTCGATCCGCTCGCCGCCGATCTGCGCCTTGAGCTGGTCGGCGGTGCCGCGGGCGATCACCCGGCCGTGGTCGACCACGGCGATGTCGTGGGCGAGGCGGTCCGCCTCCTCCAGGTACTGGGTGGTGAGCAGCAGGGTGGTGCCCTGCTCGACCAGGGTCTCGATGACCTCCCAGAGGGCCAGCCGGTTGCGCGGGTCGAGTCCGGTGGTCGGCTCGTCCAGGAACATCACCGGCGGCCGGACGACCAGCGCGGCGGCCAGGTCGAGCCGGCGCCGCATGCCGCCGGAGTAGGTCTTGGCGGTGCGGTCCCTGGCCTCGGAGAGGTTGAACCACTCCAGCAGCTCCAGCGCCCGGGCCTTCGCCGCCCGGCCGGTCATCTGGTACAGCTCGCCGACCATCTGCAGGTTCTCGAACCCGGTGAGGTACTCGTCGACGGCGGCGTACTGGCCGGAGAGGCCGATCAGGCTGCGCACCTGGTTGGGGTGTTTGAGGACGTCGACCCCGGCGACCACCGCACGGCCGGAATCCGGCCGGAGCAGGGTGGTGAGGACGCGCACGGTGGTGGTCTTGCCGGCTCCGTTCGGGCCGAGCAGCCCCAGCACCGTGCCCTCGGGGACGTCGAGGCTGACGCCGTCCAGGGCTCGTACGTCACCGAAGGTCTTCACCAGGTTCTCGGCTTGGATGGCTGGCGCCATGGCCTGCCTCATCTCCTCGGACGATAGGGGCGCTGTCGCTTGGGCGAATTCCAGTGGTCTGTCCCACTCTGCCCCGAATGCGGGCGGGCGGGCGACTCGGTCCTCGCCGGGCGGGCGACTCGGCCGTCGCTCCGAGGGGCCCGGAAGCACCCGGCGCCGGGCGCGCTCGCTCAGTGCGAGACGACGTACCCGGCTTCGCGCAGCTCCCCGACCACCACCGCGCAGTGCTCGGGCCCCTTGGTCTCCAGATGGAGGTCCACCTCGACCTCGGTCAGCCCGAGCTGCGGGTCGATCCGCACGTGCGCCACGTCCAGCACGTTCGCGTCCACCCGGGTGAGCACCCCGAGCAGGTCCGCCAGCGCGCCCGGCCGGTCCGCCAGCCGCACCCTCAGCGACAGGTAGCGCCCGGCCGCCGCCAGGCCGTGCCGCAGCACCCGCTGCATCAGCTGCGGGTCGATGTTGCCGCCCGAGAGCACCGCCACCACCGGGCCCTCGAAGGACTCCGGCTGTTCCAGCAGGGCCGCCACCGGGCTCGCCCCGGCCGGTTCCACCACCAGCTTCAGTCGCTCCAGGCCGAGCAGCAGGGCCCGCGAGAGGGAGTCCTCGGAGACCGTCCGCACACCGTCCGCCAGGGCGTTGATCACCTCGAACGGGATGTCCCCGGGCCGGCCGACCATGATCCCGTCCGCCATGGTGGCGTAGCGCTCCAGCGTCACCGGCCTACCCGCCGCCAGCGAGGGCGGGTACGCGGCCGCGGCGGCCGCCTGCACCCCGATCACCCGCACGTCCGGGCGGATCGGCTTCACCGCCGCCGCGATCCCGGCCAGCAGCCCGCCGCCACCCACCCCGACCAGGATGGTGCGCACCTCCGGGCACTGCTCCAGGATCTCCAGGCCGACGGTGGCCTGCCCGGTGACCACGTCCCAGTGGTCGAAGGGGTGGATGAAGACCGCGCCGGTCGCCTCCGAGTAGCGCTGCGCGGCCCGCAGCGCCTCGTCCACCGTGGCACCGGACAGCCGGACCTCGGCGCCGTACTCGCGGGTCGCCGCGACCTTGGGCAGCGGCGCGGCCACCGGCATGAAGACCGTCGAGCGGACCCCGAGCAGCGCGGCCGCCAGCGCCACGCCCTGGGCGTGGTTCCCGGCGCTCGCCGCGACCACCCCGCCGGCCCGCTGGACCGGCGAGAGCCCCGCGATCCGCACGTACGCCCCGCGCAGCTTGAACGAACCGGTGCGCTGGAGGTTCTCGCACTTCAGGTGGACCGGCGCGCCGATCAGCGCGGACAGGTGCCGACTGCCCTCCATCGGTGTCACCCGGGCGACCCCGGCGAGCATCTTCTGGGCGCCGCGGACATCGTCGATGGTGATCGGCCAGCTGTGCATGGCGCCAGCCTACGGCGGGCGGGAGTGCCAACCCGGGATGTCGGCACTGTTCCCGGGCCCGCCCGGCCCGCGTACGCTGCTGGTCCTGAGCCTCCCTCACCGCACGACGATCGTGAGCCGCGATGACGACGACCTCGCCCCAGGCCACCGACCGCACCGACCCCCTGCACGCCCAACTCCAGTACCAGCTGGCGGTGTTCGCCCGGCGCATGGAACAGGTCCGCAGCTCCGACGGGGTGGGCGTACTGGACCGGGCCGCCTATCTGCTGCTCGACCGGCTGGAGCGGCACGGACCCGCCAACGTCAAGGCCCTGGCCGACGCCCTGGGCGTCGACTCCTCCACCGTCACCCGGCAGGTCGCCCCACTGGTCGCGGCCGGGCTGGTCGGCCGGGTCCAGGACCCGGCCGACCGCCGTGCCGTACGGCTCGCACTCTCCCCGATCGGTGCCCGTCGGCTGGCCGAAGTCCGTGCCGGGCGGGCCGAGTTGGCCCGCCGACTGGTGGCCGACTGGGCGCCCGAGGAACAGCGCGCGTTCTGCGCCCTGCTGGCCCGCTTCAACCACTCCATGGAGTCGTACACGGCGGGCCGGCAGGGCGGCTAGGCACCGTCAGCCGAGGGCCTGCTGGAGGTCGGCCAGCAGGTCGTCGATCGACTCGATGCCGACCGAGACGCGCACCAGGTCGGCGGGCACCTCCAGGGCCGAACCGGCCACCGAGGCGTGGGTCATCCGGCCCGGGTGCTCGATCAGCGACTCGACGCCGCCCAGCGACTCGCCGAGGGTGAAGAGCTGCGTGCGGTTGCAGACCTCGACCGCCGCCTCCTCGCCGCCGTTGACGCGGAACGAGACCATGCCGCCGAACGCCTTCATCTGCTTGGCGGCGATGTCGTGGCCGGGGTGCTCGGGCAGGCCCGGGTAGAGCACCTGGCTCACCTTGGGGTGGCCCGCCAGCAGCTCGGCGACCTTCTCCGCGTTCGAGCTGTGCCGGTCCATCCGGACGCCGAGCGTCTTGATGCCGCGCAGCACCAGCCAGGCGTCGAACGGACCGGAGACGGCGCCCATCGCGTTCTGGTGGTAGGCGACCTCCTCGCCGAGGCCCGCCTCGGCCAGCACCAGCGCACCGCCCACGACGTCCGAGTGGCCGCCCATGTACTTGGTGGTGGAGTGCACGACGGCGTCCGCGCCGAGCGCGATCGGCTGCTGCAGGTACGGGCTGGCGAAGGTGTTGTCGACCACCAGGAGCGCGCCGGCGCCGTGCGCGACCTCGGCGAGCGCGGTCAGGTCGGTGATGCCCAGCAGCGGGTTGGACGGGGTCTCCACCCAGACCGCGCGGGTGTTGGGGCGCAGCGCCTCGCGGACGGTCGCCAGGTCCTGGAAGTTCGCGACGGAGAACTCGACGCCCCAGCGGGTCAGGACCTTGGCGAAGAGCCGGAAGGTGCCGCCGTAGGCGTCGTTGGGGATCACGATGTGGTCGCCCGGCTTGAGGATGGTGCGCAGCAGGGTGTCCTCGGCGGCCAGGCCGGAGGCGAAGGCCAGGCCGCGGGAGCCGCCCTCCAGTGCCGCGAGGCACTCCTCCAGCGCGGTCCGGGTCGGGTTGGCGCTACGGCTGTACTCGTAGCCGCCCCGGAGGCCGCCCACCCCGTCCTGCTTGTAGGTGGACACCTGGTAGATCGGCGTGACGACGGCCCCGGTCTGGGGGTCTGCTTCCTGACCCGCGTGGATGGCGAGGGTCTCGAAGCCCTGGGGAAGCTGGTGCTCGGTCATGACAACGAGCGTAGTGGGCGAATGCCGGGGCGCCTCCCGGAAGGGTCGCCGCCGTCCGGAAAGCGCCGGGGCTGCCCGGAATCCGGCGGCGGCCGTGAGCGTTGAAAGCTGCACAACGGTTCCCGACCCAGCTGGAGCAGGCCGTGCTGTTCAACCGCGACAAGACCTCGCTCGTCCCCGCCGACCAGGCGCTGCCCGGCCGGGAGACGCCGGGCTTCACCCTGCGCGAGCCGCACACCGTGCTCGGCAACCCGCTCACCGGCCCGTACCCGGCCGGGCTGGAGGTGGCCGACTTCGGGCTGGGCTGCTTCTGGGGCGCCGAGCGCACGTTCTGGCGGCTGCCCGGCGTCTGGACGACCCTGGTCGGCTACCAGGGCGGCCACACCCCCAACCCCACGTACGAGGAGGTGTGCAGCGGCCGGACGGGGCACACCGAGGCGGTCCGGGTGGTCTTCGACCCGGCGGTCGTCTCGTACGAGCGGCTGCTGAAGACCTTCTGGGAGGCGCACGACCCGACCCAGGGCAACCGGCAGGGCAATGACGTCGGCACCCAGTACCGGTCCGCCGTCTACACCCACTCCCCGGCCCAGGCCGCGACGGTGGCCGCGAGCCGCGAGGCGTTCCAGCCGGCGCTGACGGCGATCGGCCTGGGGCCGATCACCACCGAGATCGCCCCGGCGGGCCCGTTCTACCCGGCCGAGCCGTACCACCAGCAGTACCTGTCCGACGCCAAGAACCCGAACGGCTACTGCGGCCTCGGCGGCACCGGCGCCAGCTGCCCGATCGGCGTGGCCCGCACCGGCGACTGACCCGCCCGGCGCCGGGCCTCAGGCCCGGCGGACTTCGTGCTGGAAGCAGCCGAACTCCACGGCGCGGACGTGCACCACGGCCACCTCGGGGTCGGCGAGCAGCTCCGCGGCGGCCGCCTCGGCGGTGTCGGGGGTGACGGGCACCCCGCCCAGGATGTGGCCGTGCCGGTCGTAGGCCCGTAGCACCCGCGCGCCCAGGTGGTACCCGGCCGGCCAGGCCGGGCCCGCTCCGGCGCAGGCGTGGTCGTGCAGGAAGACCGGGCCGACCTCGTCGTACGGGCCCGGGTCGGCGCCGGTCTCGGCGGCCCAGCGGCGCAGCGGCGCGTAGCCGACCAGCGCGATCCGGTCGCCGGGCAGCGCCCGGGTGAGGCAGCAGCGCAGCGGGGCACCGCCGGTCCGGTCCACCGACCGGACCGGCGGGCGCCCCGCGTCGTCGCGTTCCAGCAGGGCGAGGTGGACGGCCGGCTCGATCGGGCGGACGGCCGGGGCGGGTGCGGTGGGATCGCTCATGCCGCCCAGCCTGCCGCCCGGACCGCCCGGTGTCCGGCGGGTTTCGGCCGTCGCGTTCGACGGCCCCGGACCGCCCCGCGGCGCCCGCGGCGGCCCGCCCGGGGCCTCAGACCGCGCTGCCGGCCTTCCAGGCGGCCCAGCCCAGGTTCCAGCCGTTCAGGCCGTTGGAGGGCTCGACGGTCTTGTCGCCGGAGTTCACGACCTCGACGACGTCGCCGATCATCGAGCTCTTGTAGAACTTGTAGCCGTCCAGGCCCTGGTCCTGGCCGCCCTTGGCGTCCTTCAGGCCGACGCAGCCGTGGCTGGTGTTCTGGCTGCCGAAGATCGACGCCGGGGACCAGTAGTTGCCGTGGATGAAGGTGCCGGAGGTGGTCAGGCGCTGGGCGTGCGGCACGTCGGCGATGTCGTACTCGCTGCCGAGGCCGACGGTCTGCGAGTTCATCCGGGTCTGCTGGTACTGCTCCGAGATGACCATCTTGCCGCCCCAGGTGCGGTACTCCGGCGAGCCGCCGGAGATCGGGTAGACGGCGCTGACCTGGCCGTCGGTGGTGACGGTGAGCTTCTTGGCGGCGAGGTCGGCAACGCTGGTCTGTGCGCGGCCGATGGTGAAGCGGACGTCCTTGGACTGGGTGCCGTAGACGCCCTTGGCGGCCTGGACGTCCTTGAGCCGGAGCCGCACGGTGACCTTGGTGCCCTTGGCCCAGTACTCCTGCGGCCGGAAGTCCAGGCGGGTGCTGGAGAACCAGTGCCCGACGATCTCGACGCCGGGCTCGGCTGTCACGGTGATCGCCTGCTGGACGGCCTTGCGGTCGGTCACCGGCTTGCTGAAGTTGATCGAGACCGGCATGCCGACGCCGACGACCGAGCCGTCCTCGGGGGTGAAGTAGCCGACGAAGGTGTTGGCCGGGGTGGCCGTGGTGAAGACGGCGTTGGCGTCCGCCTCCAGCTTGTCCTTGTCGGTGGCCGAGGCGGTGACGGTGTACTTGGTCCCGCTGGCGGGCGCGGCGGCGGACGTCCAGCCGGTGCCGTCCGAGGAGAGCTCCCCGGTCAGCGCCTTGCCGGTCGAGTCGGTGACCTTGACAGAGCCGAGAGTGCCGCCCGTGACGGTGACCCGGACCGGCTCACTGAAGCTGGCGGCGGTGGAGCCGTCGGCGGGGGTGACGGTGATGACGGCCACGGAGGTCTTCGGCGCGCTGCTCGCGCTCGCGGGGCCGCTGCCCGTGGCGCCGCCGCCCGAGGATCCGCTGCCCGGGCCGGCGGCGCTCCCGCCGTCGCCCTTGCTGTCGTTGCACGCCGCCAGCAGCAGGACCGGCGCGCCGATCAGACCCGCCAGCACACCGCGCCGGCTCCAGTTCCCGCCGGCCGCCCGACCCTGCCCGTCCCGTGCCGTCACGTCGCCTTCTCCCTGCTGATCATCCCGGGCATTACGGATAGAGAAACGCAATCCGCCCTTTCACGGTTCCATCACCGACGAGTGGCGATCGTATGAGACTACTCAACTTCCTGCCAAATATGGACAAAATGCCCGGTCTGCGAAAGCAGACCGGGCACTCGCGGGCCGTGACGAAAGTCGGTGAGGACTACTCGGCGGGCTCGTCCACCGTGTACTCGTCCCAGCCCTCCCCCTCGGCGTCGAACTCGGTCTGCGCGGACTCCCAGGTCGCCGAGGCGAGCTCGACGCCCGGGACGTCGCCGAGCAGGGCGACCGGGTCGATGAAGTGCGCGAGCGAACCCGACGGGTCCACCTCGATGGCCTCGACGGACTGGGCGCGCTCCTCGTCGTCGAGGTACTCGTCGTCCGTCACCTGCTGCAGGGCCGCCGCCTTGAGCGCCCCCTCGTCGGTGATCTCGGCGATGAGCTCGATGCTGAGCCGGACGTAGCGCGGTTCGTCCTGGCCGGTCGTGTCAGTGCTGGTCATGCGTGCGAGCGTACGGGAAACCGCTCCGGCCCGAAGGCACACCGGCTCCGAGGGGCGGGGGGCGGCGGTTCCCGGCCGGGGCGCCCGCGGGCACGGCGGCGAGCGGCCCACGGGACGGGCGGACGCACGGGAAGGGCCGGCCCCTCCGAGGAGGGACCGGCCCTGCCGTCTCCGCCGGGGCTCCCCCACCCGGGAGCCGCGGAGACGCGCCGAAACGGCGCGGTGACGACCGCGGGAGCCGCCGCACCCTGATGACCGGCCGGAGCCGGACAGGGGCGGGACGACGACGCCCCCCGCGGTGGGCCCCTCCGCGCCCGCAACCGGGCACGAAGGGCAGGACACGGCCGGCCGGGTCAGGGCCGTCCGACGTGTCCGGAGACGACCACGACCACCGGGGAGCCGCTCCCGGACGGTTGTCGTCGCCTCGTTCGGCGTCTTGCCGTTGACCTCAACGATGCCCGACGCGTGTTAAGCGCGTGCTGCGCGCAGGTGACGCCGGTGTACCACTTCGCCCCCGGACGAGCCCTCAGCCGCTTGGGCGGGCGGCCTCGATGAGCCGCCGTCAGTGCGAGCTGCGGGCGGCCAGGAAGCCCAGCAGGTCCTGGCGGGTGACGATGCCCTGCGGCTTGCCCTCCACCAGCACCACGGCCGCGTCGGCCTTCTCCAGCACCGTCATCAGGTTGGTGACGGTCTCGCCCGAACCGACCACGGGCAGCGGCTTGGACATCACCTTGTCCAGTGTGTCGTCCAGCTGGATCTCGTTCGCGAAGACGCCCTCCAGGAGCAGCTTCTCGGCGACCGAGCCGATCACCTCACCGGCCATGATGTCGGGGTGGCCGGCCCCCGGGGAGACCACCGGCATCTGCGAGACGCCGTACTCGCGCAGCACCCGGACCGCCTCGGCGACGGTCTCGTTGGGGTGCATGTGGACGAACTGCGGGATGCCCTCGTGCTCGATGGCGTCCTTGCGGGCCAGCACCTCGGCGATGTGCGCCTCGTCGGTGGCCGAGGGCAGGAAGCCGTAGTCGGCCATCCAGTCGTCGTTGAAGATCTTCGACAGGTAGCCACGGCCGCCGTCCGGCAGCAGCACCACCACGACGTCGTCCGGGCCCAGCCGCTCGGCCACCTCCAGCGCGGCCACCACGGCCATCCCGCAGGAGCCGCCGACCAGCAGGCCCTCCTCCTTGGCCAGCCGGCGGGTCATCTGGAACGAGTCCTTGTCGGACACGGCGACGATCTCGTCCGCGACGCCACGGTCGTAGGCGGTCGGCCAGAAGTCCTCACCGACCCCCTCGACCAGGTACGGCCGGCCGGTGCCGCCCGAGTAGACCGAACCCTCCGGGTCGGCGCCGACGACCTTGACCTTGCCGCCGGAGACCTCCTTCAGGTAGTTGCCGGTGCCGGAGATGGTGCCGCCGGTGCCGACGCCGGCCACGAAGTGGGTGATCCGCCCCTCGGTCTGCTCCCACAGCTCCGGACCGGTGGAGTGGTAGTGCGAGGCCGGGTTGTCCGGGTTGGAGTACTGGTCCGGCTTCCAGGCGTTCGGCGTCTCACGGACCAGCCGGTCCGAGACGTTGTAGTAGGAGTCCGGGTGCTCCGGGGCGACGGCGGTCGGACAGACGACCACCTCGGCGCCGTACGCGCGCAGCGTGTTGATCTTGTCGGTGGACACCTTGTCCGGACAGACGAAGATGCACTTGTAGCCCTTCTGCTGGGCCACGATCGCCAGGCCGACACCGGTGTTGCCGGAGGTCGGCTCCACGATCGTGCCGCCGGGCTTCAGCGCGCCCGAGGCCTCGGCGGCCTCGATCATGCGCATCGCGATCCGGTCCTTCACGGAACCGCCGGGGTTGAAGTACTCGACCTTCGCCAGCACTGTCGCGCTGATGCCGTCGGTGACCTTGTTGAGCTTGACCAAGGGCGTATTGCCGACCAGGTCGATGATCGAGTTGTGGTACCGCACGGGGGTCCTCCCGGTCTGTGGGCATGCGAGTGCTTTCGGTACTGCAAAGCCTAGGCCGTGCCACCGGCCCCGGCCCTCCCCTGCGTCGCACCTGCGCCCCGCCCCCACGCGGCCCCCTTCCGGACCACCGCCCGACCGCCGCCCGCGCGGTGCGCCCACGGATGGCCCAGTCCCGTCGATAGCGCACGGCCGAGGACGGGTAGGAGGTGTACAGGCAACGCGAGTGGCGGCTCCGACTGGGGGCGGCACGAGGACGCGAAGGGGGCACCGGATGCCAGGGGCACAGGAGTCGCGGGCCCGGGTGGCCCGCCGCATCGCCACCGCGGCGGCGTACGGCGGCGGCGGGCTCGGCCTGCTGGGCGTCGGCCTGGTCGGCGTGCTGCTGACCGAGAGCAAGCTGGCCGTGCAGGCCATCGGCGTCCTGGAGGGCGACCCGCCCCGGGCCGACGGCGTCTACGGCGAGGCCTTCGCCGACGCCGGCAGCACCGGCCAGCCGCCCCTGGTGCTCGCCTTCCTCGGCGACTCCACCGCCGCCGGCCTCGGGGTGCTGCGCGCCCGCGACACCCCGGGCGCGCTGCTGGCCGCCGGCCTGGCGTCGGTGGCCGAGCGGCCGGTCCGGCTGGTCAACGTGGCCCGCTCCGGCGGACGCTCCGCCGACCTCTCCGGCCAGCTGGAGCTCGCCCTGCCGCACCGCCCCGACATCGCCGTGATCATGGTGGGCGCCAACGACGTGACCCGGCACAGCCCGGCCCAGCTCGCGGTGCGCCACCTCGGCGAGGCGGTCGCCGCGCTGCGCGCCAACGGCTGCGAGGTGGTGGTCGGCACCTGCCCGGACCTCGGCACCATCAAGCCGGTCCGGCCGCCGCTGCGCTGGGTGGCCCGGCGGGTCAGCCGGCAGCTGGCGGCGGCGCAGACCATCGCCGTGGTGGAGGCCGGCGGCCGGACGGTCTCGCTGGGCTCACTGCTCGGGCCGGAGTTCGCGGCCCGGCCGGAGATGTTCGCCGCCGACCGCTACCACCCGTCGGCCCAGGGGTACGCGACGGCCGCGATGGCCGTGCTGCCCTCGCTCTGCGCGGTGCTGGGCCTCTGGCCCGAGGACGAGCGGCCGGCCGGAGCCGTGCCGGGCGAGACGGTGCTGCCGGTGGCGGTGGCCGCGGCCGCCGCGGCGGGCCGCTCCGGCACCGAGGTGGCCGCCGTCGGCGCGGAGGGCGCGGGCCGGCGCTGGGCCCTGCTGCGCCACCGGCTGCGAGTCGGCCTGCCGGGCACCTGGGCCGCCGAGGGGCCCGCCGGGCGGTCGGCCCCGGCCGCCGGGCCCGACCGCGGGAACACGTCGGCCAGCTCACACGCCGGGGCGGGTGACGCCTGATCTACCAGACGGTAACTTTCCTCCCGGGCGTCCCCCGCGCACCCGGTCGTTCCCGTCGGACCGCCACCCGGACACCCCACCGCCCGAAGGTCACTCAGCGAGGAGCCCGTCATGCCCGAAGCCGTCATCGTCAGCGCCACCCGTTCGCCGATCGGCCGGGCTTTCAAGGGCTCCCTCAAGGACGTCCGCCCCGACGACCTGACCGCCCACGTCATCGCCACCGCCCTCGCCAAGGTCCCCCAGCTCGACCCCCGCGACATCGACGACCTGATGCTCGGCTGCGGCCTGCCCGGCGGCGAGCAGGGCCACAACCTCGCCCGGATCGTCGCCGTCCAGATGGGCATGGACTACCTCCCCGGCACCACCGTCACCCGGTACTGCTCCTCCTCGCTGCAGACCACCCGGATGGCACTGCACGCCATCAAGGCCGGCGAGGGCGACGTCTTCATCTCCGCCGGCGTCGAGACCGTCTCCCGCAGCGTCAACGGCACCTCCGACGGCATGCCCGGCACCATGAACCCGCTCTTCGACGACGCCCAGGCCCGCACCGCCCAGCGCGCCGAGCAGGGCGGTGGGGAGTGGCACGACCCCCGTGAGGACGGCCTCGTCCCCGACGCCTACATCGCGATGGGCCAGACCGCCGAGAACCTCGCCGCCCTCAAGGGCGTCACCCGCGCCGACCAGGACGCCTTCGGCGTCCGCTCCCAGAACCTCGCCGAGGCCGCCATCAAGTCCGGCTTCTGGGAGCGCGAGATCACCCCCGTCACCCTCCCCGACGGCACCGTGGTCTCCACCGACGACGGTCCCCGCGCCGGCGTCACCCTCGAAGCCGTCTCCGGCCTCAAGCCCGTCTTCCGCCCCGACGGCACCGTGACCGCCGGTAACTGCTGCCCCCTCAACGACGGCGCCGCCGCCCTCGTCATCATGTCCGACACCAAGGCCCGCGAACTCGGCATCACCCCCCTCGCCCGCGTCGTCTCCACCGGCGTCAGCGCCCTCTCCCCCGAGATCATGGGCTACGGCCCCGTCGAGGCCTCCAAGCAGGCACTGCGCCGGGCCGGCCTCACCATCGGCGACATCGACCTCGTCGAGATCAACGAGGCCTTCGCCGCCCAGGTCATCCCCTCCTACCGGGACCTGGGCGTCGACCTCGACCGCCTGAACGTCAACGGCGGCGCCATCGCCGTCGGCCACCCCTTCGGCATGACCGGCGCCCGCATCACCACCACCCTGATCAACTCCCTCCAGTGGCACGACAAGCAGTTCGGCCTGGAGACCATGTGCGTCGGTGGCGGCCAGGGCATGGCGATGGTCGTCGAGCGACTCAGCTGAACCCCCTGGCGTCAACCCCGAAGGGTCCAGACCACCCATTTGGAGTGACGCACAGTAATTGAGGGCCGGATCACACCGCGAGGTCGATCCGGCCCTCTTTTCTTTCGAATCGGGCCCGGAAATCGACAGTGCGGAGCGGATCAACTCCGCTGCGTAGAACGGTGTTACCTAACAATTTGGGGACAAGAGCGAAAGTCCCGGGCAAATTAGACATTCGCCACTGCGGTAACAGCCCCGTATGGGGCAGTGTGGAGAGGTAACCCCGTTCCACTCCTCCCTAGGAGTACGTTCCGTGAGCGCCGTCTACACCCTCCTCCTGCTGATACTGATCGCCGTGACGACCGCCGTGCTGGTCCACCTCCGCGGGCTCTCCCGCCGGCTGGACGCCCGGGCCGCGGCCACCGCCACGCCCGCACCGGTCGACGAGGCCGCGATCCGCCGCGCCGTCGCCGAGGCACTCGCCGCCGACCGCGAGCGGGAGATCACCGAGGCCCGCGCCTTCTGGGCCGAGCAGGAGGCCCGCGCGGCCGAGGACGCGCCACTGTTCGACTCCCCCTTCGCCGGCGTGCTCGGCTCCACCGACGAGTGGCCGCTCTTCTTCCCCCGGCCGACCGGTCCGCAGGAGGCCGCCGACAACGCGGGCACCATGGACCCGGAGTTCGGTGAGGCGCTGCGGTCGGCGCTGGAGGACCTGATCAACGAGGGCGGCGCCGCGCCCGACGCGCCCGGGACCGACGGCGGCGCCCCGCTGCGCCCGGGGCACCCCGCGGGGGTCCCGGTCGCCGAGGGCGGCGGCGACGCCCGGGCCCGCCGCGAGGCCGACCTGCTGGCCACCGGCCTGGAGGCCGGACTGCTGGACGCCGAGCCGATGGTCGAGGAGGCGCCCGCGCCCGCCCCCGACCCGCGCCGCCACCCCTCGCACCCGGACTTCGTGCCCAGCCAGGCGCCGTCCCGCGAGTGGACCGACACCCGGCTGGCCACCCTCGCCGAGGAGGGCGTGGCGCTGACGGACGTCCGCCCGGGCCCGCTCGGCACGCTGGACGTGTACGCCTTCGCCGACGGCACCACGCTCTGCGTCGCCCCCGGCGACCGGGAGGCCGCGTACCGGCTGATCGACGCCGTCCGGGCCGGCGAGGACGTCCGGCTGCTCGGGGGCTCGCGGTTCTCCGGCTCGTACTCGCTGACCTTCTCCACCGACGACGACGCCGTCTACGTGCTCGCCGACCGGGTGGTCGCCAGCATCTGACACCACGCGCGCGGACGCGGCCGCGACAGCCGCGGCCGACGTTCACCCGAGGGCCGACCGGATCAAGGGGTTACCGATCCGGTCGGCCCTCGGCGTTCCCGTCCGCCGTTTCCCGCCGGCGGCCCGCAGCGGCCGCCCACCGGGCCCTCGTACCGGGCCCTCGTACCAGGCCCTCGTACCGGGCCGCCGCTCCGGCCATCCGCCGGGCCGCTTCCGCCGGGCCCGGGCTCAGCCGCAGAGCGCGGCCGTGGCGGCCACCTCGGCCAGGGCCCGGGCGAGCACCACCGGGGCCGCCGCGGGCCCGCCCAGCGGCTCCGGGAGCGGCACCAGCGCCTGGGCCGGCAGGGCCGTCAGGGCCGCCGCCAGGTCGTGCCCGGCGACGGCCAGCTGGTCGCCGGCCGCGAAGGCACCGGCGTCCGGGAACTCGCGCGGCGGCACGGCCGGCCCGCCGGCGCCGTCCGCCGCCCCCTCGGCGGCCTGCGCCGCCGCCGCCAGCCGGCCGGCCAGCGCCAGCGCGGCGGCGGCCCGGGAGGGGTGGCCGGGGACGGCTCCCAGCAGCCGGCTCTGCGGCATCGAGCGGAAACGGTCCGCCAGGGCGTCGACGGCTTCGGCGAGGGAGGCTGCTTCAGGCATGGCGCGAGCCTAGACGAAAGCCGCCGGGCCCCGGAGCGGAAGGCTCCGGGGCCCGGCGGCAGTGCGCGGGGGGCGCGGTGATCAGTCGTCGCCGCGCAGGATCGCGATCAGCCGCAGCATCTCGATGTAGATCCAGACCAGCGACAGGGTGAGCCCGAAGGCGGCCCGCCAGGACTCCTTCTGCGGGGCGCCCTGGGCGATGGCCTGCTCGATGGCCGCGAAGTCCAGCGAGAGGAAGAACGCGCCGAGGCCGATGCCGACCAGGCCCACCACGATGCCCAGCGGGCCGGAGCGCAGCCCCATCTCCGCACCGAACATCGACGCGACCGCGTTGACCAGCAGCAGGAGCACGAAGCCCATGGCGATCGCGATGCCGATCCGCGTGTAGCGCGGGGTGACCCGGATCCGGCCGGTCTTGTAGGCGATCAGCATCGCCGCGAAGACCGCCGCCGTGCCCAGTACCGCCTGGATCGCGATGCCCGGCAGGGCGGCGTTGAGCGCCTTGGTGACGGCACCGAGCGCGAAGCCCTCCAGGCCCGCGTAGAGCAGGATCAGCGGCGGGCTGACACTGCGCTTGAACGAGATCACCAGGCCGACCACGAAGGCGATCAGCGAGGCGCCGATGGCCAGGCCGAAGTTCCGGTCCGGCAGCGCGAACCAGGCCAGGGCGCCGAAGGCGACCAGGGTGAGCAACGTCATGGCGGTGCGTGCGACGACGTCGTCGAGCGTCATCCGCCCGGTGTCCAGCGGGCCGGCGGACGGCGCGCCGTACATCTCGACCAGCTGCTCGTCGGTCAGCGGACCCTGGCCCTGCGGCTGCTGGGCGTAGGGGTTGTTGCCGTACGGGTTGCCGCCGTACGGGCTGCTCGGGCCGGTGGGGCCTGCGGCGTACGGGTTCCCGGCCGGCGGGGCCTGCGTGGTACCGAAACCCGCGTAGCCGGGCTCGCGGGTGAAGGACCCCTCCCGCGAGAAGACCGGGTTGCTGCTTCTCATTGCTCATTCCCTCCGTGGCGGCACTGCACCGCCCGCACCACAAGGGTAATGGGTTGGCAAAAGAATAGGGATACGCCGCAAGGAGGATCCGGGGAGCGGCGCCCGGCGGGGACGCCCGGTGGCGTCCCCGCGGGTCGAGCGGTGCCCGGAGCCGGACTCGAACCGGCACGGCCTCACGGCCAAGCAGTTTTAAGCTGCCCGTGTCTGCGTTCCACCATCCGGGCCTTCAAGGACCTGCCCTGCCGACAGTCGGAGGTGGTGCTCCGTCCCCGTGCGGGCCATCCCCGAGCCTAGTCGCCCGCCTCCCCCTTTCGCATGTTCCCAGCCAGGGAAGTTGTCATGTTTCCTTGCCATCTGACGAACAGTTCGTGATTTGGCCAATCCGAGCGTGCTATCCGGCCAGCGGGATCAGGTAAGGGTTGACGTCATACCCGAGGATGAGGGCTTTCTCCGGACGTACGCCCAGCGGTGGTCAGGCCAACCGTCCGGCGGAGCGACGAGAAGCCGTGACCACGTGGCCGAGCATGGAGATACCGCCGAACCCCTGCGCGGACCGGCCCTCCGGAGCCGTCCCGCACCCCCGGCGCCGTCCGCAGCCCGACCCCAAGGAGCACCCCGTGACCACGTCGACCGCAACCGCCGTCCGTACCGGCCGGGCGGCCGCCCGCGCCACCGGCCTCAACAAGGTCTACGGGGACGGGGAGACCCGCGTCGTCGCGCTCGAC
>NZ_JBEXYD010000020.1:111007-114784 GCF_040630735.1 Kitasatospora sp. NPDC005748 | reverse complement strand
GCCGTACTCGCCGATCGGCAAGTACGGCTCGATCAACACCCACTCCGCATCTGTCAGTTGCGCTCGCGTCACACACCACGGTCTACCGGATCAGGTCCCGCCGCGAAGGTGAATCGCCAAGATTGATCACGACCGAATACGTGCCCTAGCTCGGACAGGTGAAATGCCGTCAGGACGTCTCGCGCCGCAGCGGCGGGCGAATCAACCGACGACGAGATTCCGGCGTGCGGACGCTCCGATCAACGGTCTGATCACCGACACCCCTGCCGGTCGGGACGGAGTTCGTCGGCCGGACCCCGTCGACGGTCAGTGACCGCGCCCGTCGGCCAGACCACCCGGTCCGACGGGCGCGGTCACGTATGAGGGGTGGGTTCAGCCCACCGGGACCGGCTGCGCCACCGGGGCCGCCGGCAGCGGCTGGAACCAGCGGCGGGCGCCGAACAGCAGCAGCCCGCCCAGGCCGATCCCGCCGGCCGCGCAGAGCGCCACCGGGCGCAGCGAGTTCTCGGCGAGGTTGCCGGAGACGGCGTAGCCGAGCGAGTTGCCGGTCGCGAACAGCGTCACCAGCCAGGCGAACGCCTCGGTCACCGTGCCCACCGGGGCCAGCTCGGCGACCAGGACGAACGCGGCCGCAAGCAGCGGGGCCAGCCCGATCCCGGACAGGAAGGCCAGCGCGGCCATCGCGTACGGCCCGGGCAGCAGCACCAGCGGGAGGTAGGAGACGGCCATCCCGAGCGCCATCACCCAGGTGCGGGTCGCCGTTCCGCTGCGCCAGCGCACCGCCCCGTACCCGAGCGCGCCGAGCAGTCCGCCCAGCGCGGCCAGCGCCAGCAGCGTCCCCGCGCCGCCCGGCAGGCCGCCCTCGTGCGCCTCCGCGTAGGCGATGAACAGCACGTTCTGGGCACCGACCGCCCAGCCGGCGCCGGCCAGGCCGATCAGCAGCAGTACCAGGCCGGGCGAGCGGAGCGGCCCGAGCAGACCGGCCGAGTGCGCGCGCGGCGGTGCCTGCCACGCCCGGGCCGGTCCGGCGGTGGCCACCACCAGGGCCCCGGCCAGCCCCAGCCCGGCCGCCACCCAGAGCGCCGCGACCGGGCTGAAGACCCCGGCGATCCCGGCCACCGCGAGCGGGCCGGCCACGTAGAGGATCTGCTGCGAGGCGGAGTCGAAGGCGTACGCGGTGTCGAGCTGCTCCTCGGCGACGACATCCGGCCAGAGCGAGCGCAGGCAGGGTTCGAGCGGCGGCATGGCCAGTCCGGCGATCGCGGCGCCGACCGGTGCGGCCAGCGCCGAGCCCGGCGCGAGTGCCAGGAGCGCGTACCCGCCGCCCGCGACCACGGCGGAGGCGAGCAGCACCCGCGGCTGGCCGGTGCGGTCCACGATCCGGCCGAGGACCGGCCCGCCCACGGCGGCCGAGATCGCGTAGGCGGCGGTGGCCAGCCCGATCCGGCTGTAGGGGGTGCCGGCCTCGCGCAGGGCCAGCGCGATCACCAGGGCGGTCATACCGGCGGGGAGGCGGCCGAGCAGGGTGCCGAGGAGCAGACGGCTGACGTGCGGGGCGCGGAGCAGGGCGGCATAGCCCATGGACGGTTCTCCGGGTCGGGGCAGGGGAGGGCGGGGACTCCCTCTAAGTTATACGTATAACTGCTGAGCGGTCAATCGGACCCGTGGCGCGATCTGATGGTGCGTCAGCCTCGTTCGTGTCCGGATTTACCCTTGCGCGGGTCACATCTCAAACAAGTACTTTGAACATCTCAAACCTTTACTGCTAACGTATCGGCCATGACCACCTCAGGAGCAGCGCGGATGTACGGCCCGGGCCCGGTGCCCACGGCCGCCCGCGAGTGCTGCCTGACGGGTGCTGTGGACAGCGCGCGCCGTTGTCGTGCCATGAGCTGTATCCAGGCGGCACGCCCCTGACGGGGCCGCGTCCTCCCGTCCGGCCCACCCGCCGTGCCGCCTTCCCCGCCTCACCCCACCGTCAGCAACGCCCTCCCCGGAGCCGCACCGTCATGTCCACAGCGCCCGAGGCGACCTCGTCGCCGTCCGTGCTCGCCAGAATCCGCAAGACCCCGTTCTGGGTCCAGATCGTCGCCGGCCTCGTGCTCGGCGTCGGCCTCGGCTACCTGGCCCGCGCGGCCGACATCTCCTGGCTGGCCACCACCCTGGAGACGATCGGCAAGATCTTCGTCCAGCTGCTGAAGCTGGCCGTCCCGCCGCTGGTCTTCACCGCGATCGTGGTGTCGGTCGCCAACCTGCGCAACGTCACCAACGCGGCCCGGCTGGCCGCCCGGACGCTGCTCTGGTTCCTGATCACCTCGCTGATCGCCGTCGCGATCGGCCTCGGCCTGGGCCTGCTGACCAACCCGGGCCACGGCACCGACCTGAAGACCGAGGGCCTGAAGGCGCCGAAGTCCACCGGTAGCTGGATCGACTTCCTGACCGGCATCTTCCCGACCAACATCGTCACCGCCTTCACCGAGGTCGAGGTCCTGCAGATCGTCTTCCTGGCGGTCGTGACCGGCGCGGCGATCATCAAGCTGGGCAAGAAGGCCGAGCCCGTCCTCAAGCTCAGCGAGTCCGTCCTGGAGCTCGTGCAGACCGCCCTCTGGTGGGTCATCCGGCTCTCGCCGCTCGGCACCCTCGGCCTGATCGGCAAGTCCGTCGCCAAGTACGGCTGGGACCTGCTGAAGCCCTTCGCCACGCTGACCATCGACGTCTACGTCGGCTGCGCCCTGGTGCTGTTCGTGGTCTACTCCCTGCTGCTGAAGTTCGTCGGCGGCCTCAACCCGCTGAACTTCTTCAAGGGCGCCTGGCCGGCCATCCAGCTGGCCTTCGTCTCCCGCTCCTCGGTCGGCACCCTGCCGGTCACCCGCCGCGTCACCGAGCGCCTCGGCGTCCCGAGCGAGTACGCCTCGTTCGCCGTGCCGTTCGGCGCGACCACCAAGATGGACGGCTGCGCCGCGATCTACCCCTCGCTGGCCGCGATCTTCGTCGCCCAGGTCTACGGCATCGACCTCGGCATCAAGGACTACCTGCTGATCGCCTTCGTCTCGGTCATCGGCTCGGCCGCCACCGCGGGCCTCACCGGCGCGATCGTGATGCTGACCCTGACCCTCTCCACCCTGGGCCTGCCCCTGGAGGGCGTCGGCCTCCTCCTCGCCATCGACCCGATCCTCGACATGGTCCGCACGGCGACGAACGTCGCCGGTCAAGCGGTCGTGCCGGTCCTGGTGGCGGCCCGGGAGAAGACGCTGGACCTGGTCGCCTACAACAACCCGCACGGTGACCTGTACGACGACGCCCCCGCGGCGGCCGTCCCGGCGCAGGCCTCCGCGAAGGCCCCCGCCGCGGCCTGACAGCCGCGCCCGCAGCACCACGGGCCCTCTCCCCACGCCGGGGGAGAGGGCCCGTTGCCGTCGGTTCAGCGGGCGGACGGCCCGGCGGCCCGCCCGGGCGACGGCCGCCGGTTCACCAGCGGCCGGTGAGCGGGGTGTCGGTGGCCTCGCCGAAGCGGAGGCTGTAGAGCGGAGCGCCGGAGTCCTGGAACGCGCCGTAGAAACTCGCCGCGCCCGGCCGGTAGATGCCGACCTTGTCCGTCCCGCTGCCGTTCCAGTCGCCCTTGACCGGGATGTCGCCGGTGTCGCCGAACAGGACCGTGTGGTCGACGCCGATCGACGTGTTGGAGTCGCTCAGGTAGAACCCGTGCGTGCTCGGCCGGAAGATGCCGATGGTGTCCTTGCCGTCGCCGTTCCAGTCGCCCACCATCGGGACGTCGCC
>NZ_JBEXYD010000020.1:0-110911 GCF_040630735.1 Kitasatospora sp. NPDC005748 | reverse complement strand
CGCCGGTGTCGCCGAACGGGACCGAGAAGGTGACGTTGGCGTTGTCGTTGGTCAGGTAGAACGCCCGGTCGCCCGGCCGGTAGATGCCGATGGTGTCCTTGCCGTCGCCGTTCCAGTCCCCGACCAGCGGGATGTCGCCGGTGTCGCCGAACGGGACCGAGAAGGTGACGTTGGCGTTGTCGTTGGTCAGGTAGAACGCCCGGTCGCCCGGCCGGTAGATGCCGATGGTGTCCCGGCCCGGCCCGCTCCAGTGCCCGGTGAGCGGGATGTCGTTCGCCGAGCCGAACGGCGCGGCGTGGGTGAGGTTGCCGACGCTGTCGGCCAGCGCGAAGGTCTGGCTCGCGGGGCGGTAGATGCCGGTCTGGGTGGGCTTGCCGGTCGGCCTGGTGGTGACCTGGACGTCGAGGTAGTCCCGGTCGATGCCGATCGTGACGCCGCCCCAGGTCTCGGTGGCGTTGCCGTCGTACTGGTGGGCCCGCTGGTGCCCGGCCCAGGCGGTGCTCGGGAGCGCCGGGTCGGCGGTGTCCGCGACACCGTTCCAGCGCGCGGTGAACAGCGCGTCGGGCATGGCGTAGCCCTTGCCGCTCGCGGCCGTGGCGACCAGGTCCGCCATGCCGGTGGCGGCACTGCTGTAGAGGCCCGAGTT
Organism: Kitasatospora sp. NPDC005748; assembly: GCF_040630735.1. Taxonomy (NCBI): domain Bacteria; kingdom Bacillati; phylum Actinomycetota; class Actinomycetes; order Kitasatosporales; family Streptomycetaceae; genus Kitasatospora; species Kitasatospora sp. NPDC005748. The sequence goes on along the minus strand of NZ_JBEXYD010000020.1, from coordinate 110,265 downwards.
GTAGCCCAGCGCGTGGAGTTCGGTCGTCCAGGCGGAGAGGAACGGCTGGACCACCCCGGAGTAGGCCGCGACGTTGTAGGACTCCATGTCGTAGTACAGGACGCTCCCGGGGCCGAGCCCGAGGGCGGCGGCCTGCGCCACGGCGTCGTCGGCCGCGGCGGTGCCCTGCGCGGCCGGCGAGGTGATCCGCGATGCCTGGGCACCGACGTACACCGGCAGGAAGCGCCAGCCGGCGGTGTACTGCTGCTGCATCCAGGCGGCCGTCAGGTTGGGCTGGGCGCAGGCCCGGGCCGCTCCGCCGATGTAGATGCCGACGGCCTGGTAGGGCGAGTCGGCGCGCCAGGCGCTCATCGCGGCGGAGTCGGGTGCGGTGCAGGCGTCGAAGCCCTTGCCGGTGTACCTGGTCGCGTCGGCCGGCAGCGCGGGCGCGGCGGCCGTGGTCGCGGCGGCGGACCCGGTGGCGGGCGCTCCCGCGGCCGGCGCCGCCGCGGCCGGACCCGGCTTCCGCGCCGGGCCGGCCGGGAACCCGGCCGAGGCGAGGATCGTCCGGACCAGCGCCTGGTCGTCGCCGTACACGCCGGTGGCCGTGACGCCCGGGGCGGTGGCGCGGACCTCGCGGTCGATCTCCGACACGGTCGTGGCGGACGGGGCGCCCTCGGCGCCGGGCTCCAGGAGCAGCGCCTCGGTCCGGCCCACCAGGTGGGCGGGGCAGTCCTGCCGGGCCCCCGGCGTGCCGAGGTAGACGGCGTGCTGGTCGAAGCGCACGCAGGCCGTCGGATCGGCCGTCAGGTCGATCACGGGCCAGTCGGCCGGCACCGTGAACGTGTGTCCGAGGTAGGAGACGTTCTTGCCGGGGGCCGGCGAGGTGCCGGGCGCGGCCTGCGCCGGTCCCAGAGCCGCGACGGACAGGACCGCCGTCGCGCCGAGGGCGGTGAGTATTCGGCGGCGGGCGCCGGAATGCGTGGTGATGACGTTCTCCCTGGGGAAACGGCCCCGGCGGTGCCGGGGCTCACGGCTGTGCCGCGCGCCCGGGCACCGGTGACCGGGCCGGGAGGCGGCAGCACAGCATAGGGATCACGTCTGACAGTCCGACAACACCTTTACGTTCCAGGCGGTGTCGCCACGAGCGGTGCCGGTCGGGCACCGGAGCCCGCCGTCCCGGGGCGGGCCGTCGGTCACGCCGTCGACCGGCGGCGGAACGGGGCCGGGCAGGGCCGGGAGAGGGTCGGAGGGGTCCGCGGCCGCCGGGAGTGGGCACCTGTGCGTGGTTCCGCGAGACCGGCGCCGGGCCGGGAAAGGCAGGGGGCCCGGCAGCTGGCCGGGCCCCCTTGGGTACTGCTCTTGTGCTCATGATGACGGCCGCGGGGGCCGTCTGCGGACCCGAGGGGTCCCGAGCGATCAGGTCATCAGAGGATGATCAGATAGCGGTAACGTTCTCCGCCTGCGGGCCCTTCGGACCCTGGGTGACGTCGAAGCTGACCGCCTGGTTCTCCTCCAGCGAGCGGAAACCGTTCGCGTTGATGGCGGAGTAGTGGACGAAGACGTCGGGGCCGCCGCCCTCCTGGGCGATGAAGCCGAAGCCCTTCTCAGCGTTGAACCACTTGACGGTTCCCTGAGCCATGCCGTTCTCCTTGCGAGGGACGTATTGGGGGCCACACCGTGTGGCACCCGGTCCGCTGCGCTGATCGCCCTGCCTCCGGACGGGTCCGGAGTTTTTCGATATTGCTGAAAAACTACAAAAAGCCTGCGGTTACATGCTCCGCAGGCTTCAAGTACTGCAAGGGGAATCAAACTGCAACTGAGGGCAACGCTAGCATGCGGTCGCGGTGACGACCAGGGGTGACTTACGGGCCGGACAGGGCGTGTCGCAAGGCCGGTGCGGGGCTTCCGGAAGGGCGGGCATACCCTGCCTGGAGGCCCACGAACAGCAAGGGAGCGGCGCAGTGGCGGTACCGGATGCGGAAACGCACGAGCCCCGGCAGAACCCCCCGGTCAGGCCGCGGGTCGGACACATTCAGTTCCTGAACTGCGTACCCCTCTACTGGGGGCTGGCCAGGACGGGCAATCTGCTCGATCTCGACCTCACCAAGGACACTCCGGAGAAGCTCAGCGACCAGTTGGTCGGCGGCTCCCTCGACATCGGCCCGATCACCTGCGTCGAGTACCTGCGGCACGCGGACGAGCTGCTGGTGCTGCCCGACATCGCGGTCGGCAGCGACGGACCGGTGATGTCCTGCGTGATCGTCAGCAAGGTCCCGCTGGCCGAGCTGGACGGCCGCCGGGTCGCCCTCGGCTCCACCAGCCGGACGTCGGTGCGGCTGGCCCGGCTGCTGCTGGAGGAGCGCGAGGGGGTGCGGCCGGAGTACTTCAGCTGCCCGCCCGACCTGGACGCGATGCTCGCCGAGGCCGACGCCGCCGTGCTGATCGGCGACCCGGCGCTGCGGGCCTACCTGGGACAGGCGGCCGACCAGGGCCTGACCGTGCACGACCTCGGCGCGATGTGGAAGGAGTGGACCGGTCTCCCCTTCGTCTTCGCCGTCTGGGCCGCCCGCCGCGACTTCGCCGACCGCAGCCCCGAGCTGACGGCGGCGGTGCACCGGGCCTTCCTGGAGTCCCGCGACCTCTCACTGGTCGAGGCCGGCGCGGTGGCCGAGCACGCGGCCCGCTGGGAGGAGTTCGACGCCGGGGTGCTGGAGCGCTACTTCAGCGAGGCGCTGGACTTCTCGCTCGGCGAGCGGCAGCTGGCCGGCATGGCCGAGTTCGCCCGCCGGGTCGCCCCGGACAGCGGCTTCGCCCCGGACGTCACGGTCCGGCTGCTGGAGCCGGCACCGGCGGTGGTCTGACCCCGCCGGGAGGTCCGACCGCGGGGGAAGGGGTGCGCCGGTCCTTCCGCGCCACCCCTCCCGCCCCGCGCGGCCCGGTAGCGTCTGCACGCGAGATCCGTGCGGTCGGCGGTGCCTGGAGGGCGCCGGCGACGCCGGGCGGTCGAGGGGAGCGTGCGGGATGCAGGCACTGGGGGCGGACGACCCGCGACAGGTCGGCGGGTACCGGCTGCTGCGGCGCCTCGGCGCGGGCGGGATGGGCCGGGTCTACCTCGGCCGGACGGCCGGCGGCCGCACGGTGGCCGTCAAGCTGGTCCGCGGCGAGCTCGCGGAGGACGCCGAGTTCCGGGCGCGGTTCCGGCAGGAGGTCGCCGCCGCCCGCCGGGTCGGCGGTGCCTGGACGGCGCCCGTGCTGGACGCCGACACCGAGGGCGAGCACCCCTGGGTGGCCACCGGCTACGTGGCCGGTCCCGCGCTCGGCACCGCCGTCCGGGACTTCGGCCCGCTGCCCGAACAGGCCGTACGGACCCTCGGCGTCGGGCTCGCCGAGGCGCTGGGCCATGTCCACGGCCTCGGACTGGTGCACCGGGACGTCAAGCCCTCCAACGTCCTGCTGACGCTGGACGGGCCGCGTCTGATCGACTTCGGCATCGCCCGCGCGCTGGACGCGACCAGCGGCTTCACGCAGTCCGGCTACGTGGTCGGCTCGCCCGGCTTCATGTCGCCCGAACAGGCGAACGGGCAGCCGGCCGGGCCGCCGAGCGACGTCTTCTCGCTGGGCGCGGTGCTGGCCTTCGCGGCCACCGGGGTGCAGCCCTTCGGCGAGGGGGTGAGCGTGGCGGTGCTGCTCTACCGGGTGCTGCACGAGGAGCCGGACCTCTCCGGGCTGGCCGGGCCGCTGCGCCCGATCGTGCTGGACTGCCTGGCCAAGGACCCGGCCGCCCGCCCGGCCCCGTGGCAGCTCCGGGAGCGGCTGGACGCCGACGGCGCGGCCACCGTACGGCTCGGGCGGGGCGGCTGGCTGCCGCCCGCGCTGGCGGCGGGGGTCGGCCGCAGCGCGGTCGAACTGCTCGACCTGGAGGGGGAGGTGGAGGCCGGGGGAGCCGGCGCCCCGCGGCGCCCGGCCGCGGCGCCGGACCTGCCGGGCGGTCGGACCCCGACCGACCGGGTGCCGGCCGGTCACCCGCAGGCCGGCCACCCGCAGGCCGGTCACCCGCAGGCCGGCCACCGGTCGTACGACGATCCGCCCCGCGACGCCGTGCCGCAGGACCGGGCGCCGACCGGGCCGGAGCGGCCGGGGCACCGGGTGCGGAACGCGGCGCTGGTCGCGGTGGCCGTCCTCCTGGTGCTCTCGGCCGGCGGCTACGGCGCCTACCGGGGCTTCCGGGGCGAGGCGGCGGTGGAGCACCCGCCCACCGACGGGCCGACGGTCACGTCCTCGTTCAGCTGGTCGGCCAGTTCGACCTCCACCACCTCCTCGTCCACGACCTCCTCCTCCACCACGCTGCCGCCCGGCCCGGTGCCGCCGGGCACCGGCGGCCCGAGCGTCGTGCCGGCCGGCTTCCTCGGCACCTGGCGCGGGGAGATGACCACCGACAAGGGGCTGCCCGCCGGTACCACCACGCTGGTGATCGGCCCGGCCGCGGTCGGACAGGAGAACACCACCAGCCGCAACGCCGTCACCGGGCTGATCTCGGTCAGCTGCGAGGGCGCCTGGACGCTGGACTCGGCGTCCGAGGGGAAGCTGGTGTTCACCTCCCGGCTGGTCCGCTCCTCGCTGCCGGGGGCGTGCAGTGGCGGCTCCAACGCGGAGACGCTCACCCTGCAGAAGGACGGCACGATCCGGTTCTCCTCCGCCGATCCGGCGGCCGGGAACCCGACCGGGACGATGCGGAAAGCGGCCTGACGCCGACGCGCGAAAGCGCTGGCGTAGGCTGGTTCGGCCGTACCCGGAAGCACTGAAACGCACAGCAGTACCGAGAGAGAGAAGGCCGCCAGGTGTCCGAGCTCGCAGCGACCACCCTCGATGCGCCCAGCACCGACCTGCAGGCCGTGCTCGACCGGGCGGCCGGCGGTGGCCGGATCAGCCCGGAGGAGGCCCTGGAGCTGTACCGCTCGGCGCCCCTGCACGCGCTCGGCTCGGCGGCCGACGCGGTGCGCCGCCGCCGCTACGCCGGCACCGAGCACATCGCGACGTACATCATCGAGCGGAACATCAACTACACCAACGTCTGCGTGACGGCGTGCAAGTTCTGCGCCTTCTACGTGCCGCCGAAGAGCGACAAGGGCTGGTCCCGCGACCTCGACGAGATCCTGCGCCGCTGCGCGGAGACGGTCGAGCTGGGCGGCACCCAGATCATGTTCCAGGGCGGCCACCACCCGGACTACGGCGTGGAGTACTACGAGCGCGCCTTCGCGGCGATCAAGGCGGACTTCCCGCAGCTGGTGATCCACTCGCTGGGCGCGTCCGAGGTCGACCACATGGCCCGGCTGTCCGGGGTGTCGGTCGAGGAGGCCATCACCCGGATCCACAAGGCGGGCCTGGACTCCTTCGCGGGCGCCGGCGCCGAGCTGCTGCCGGCCCGGCCGCGCAAGGCGATCGCACCGCTCAAGGAGTCCGGCGAGCGCTGGCTGGAGATCATGGAGGCCGCGCACGGCCTGGGCGTGGAGTCCACCTCCACCATGCTGATGGGCACCGGCGAGACCAACGCCGAGCGGATCGAGCACCTGCGGATGATCCGCGACGTGCAGGACCGCACCGGCGGGTTCCGCGCCTTCATCCCGTACACCTACCAGCCGCAGAACAACCACCTCAAGGGCTCCACCCAGGCGACCGTCTTCGAGTACCTGCGGATGATCGCGATCGCCCGGCTGTTCCTCGACAACGTCGCGCACATCCAGGGCTCCTGGCTGACCACCGGCAAGGAGGCCGGCCAGCTGTCGCTGCACTACGGCGCGGACGACCTCGGCTCGGTCATGCTGGAGGAGAACGTGGTCTCCGCGGCCGGCGCCAAGCACCGGTCCAACCTCACCGAGCTGATCCACCTGATCCGGGCCGCCGACCGCGTCCCGGCCCAGCGCTCGACCACCTACGAGCACCTGCGGGTGCTGGACGACCCGGCCAACGACCCGGTCGACCCGCGGGTCGCCTCGCACATCGCCTCCACGGCGATCGCGGGCGGCACCGCGCACCCCGAGCTGAAGATCCTCGACAACGGCTGACGCCGGCGTCCGGGGCGCCCGCCGCAGGGGCGCCCCCGCCGGCCCCGCAACGGTGACCTCGCCATGCTGACGCTGCACCGGGCCGCCCTCGTGCTGCCCGACCCCGCCGACCCCACCGCCCCGTCCGTCGCCGACGGGGCGGTGCTGGTGCACGGCGAACTGATCGCCGCCCTGGGTCGCCACGCCGAGCTGGCCGCCGCCCACCCCCGGGCCCGGCTGCGCGACTGGGGCGACGCCCTGCTCACCCCCGGGCTGCGCAACCCGTACGGGCACTGGCTGCTGGAGAGCGCGTACCACCCGGACCCGCGCGAGGAGCTCGGGGACGCGCCGGTGCCCGGTGGACTGCTGGGGGAGGCCGACGAGGCGCGCTGCGGCGCGAGCGCCCGGCGCGGGCTGCAGCGGATGCTCGGCTCCGGGGTGACGGCGGTGGCCGGCCCGTTCGAGCGGGCCTCGGTGCGGACGGCGGTGGCCCGGTCCGGGCTGGCCGCGCTGCCCGGTCCGGCCGGTCCCCCCGGTGCGGAGGGGCCGCTGGACCCGCTCGCCGTGCTGCCGCTCGCGGCGGCGGTGCACGGGCGGCTGGCCGTGGGCGGGCGGGCCGACTTCGCGGTGTTCGCGCCGGCCGGCGCCGCCGGTGCGTCCGGTGCCGGTGTCTCCGACGGCGCTCGCGGGCCGGCCCCGCGGCCGGCCGGCTGCCTGGCGACGGTCCTGGCCGGGCGGTTGGTGTACCGCCGACGCTGAGCCCCGGCTACTCGCGGGTAGCCGGACTCCCGTGCGACGTACGATCGTTCCTTCGTGTGCCGCCGAACTGCGGTGTCGGCCATATTGTCTGATTCACCCTTCGCCGTGACCTGAGGGCCCGCCAGCGGATACGATCCCGGCAGCTCAGTCCGTACCCTCACCACGCACCACCCGTCCCCACGGGTGGCGGGGCCCCGTCCCAGGCCCCGAAGGCTAGCCAGGACAGGAACCATGCGATCCGCGACCGTCCCCCCGCCGCGCTTCCCGCGGTTGGGCCGTGGCTGGTACCTCACCGCCGTGCTCAGTGCCGTGCTGGCCGTCGGCATGTGCCTGCTCGGCTGGCGCCAGACCGAGCAGGCCGACCGGATCGGCGCGCACCCGGTGAGAGTGGACGGCGTCGTCACCCAGATGCCCTCCGGCGGCGGCTCCTACAGCACCGTCAGCTACCGGGCCGCCGGCCAGCAGCACACCGCCGCCGCGCTGCCGCTGGCGGACGGCGCCAAGGTCGGTGACGCGGTCTGCCTGGAGCACGCCGCCGACGACCCGGGCGCGGTCCGGATCTGCGGCGCCACCTACCCGCAGCCGGTCGGTGTCGGACTGGCCCGGTTCAGCGTGCCGGTGGCCGTCGTGCTCTTCCTGGTCTGCGTGCTGAGGATCCGCCGGCACCGCCGGGCGGTCGCCATCCGCAGCGGCACCGGGCGGTTCGCGACCACCGTCGCGCTGGCGACCGGCGCGCTGGCCGAGGGGATGCCCGCGATAACGCAGGGCAAGCGCTCGCGCCGCAGGCGGCGTTCGGGCGGGCGGCGCGGCCTGCACTGAGGCCGCGCGCCCTCCGGGGCACGCCCCGGCCGGGGCGGTGACGGGCCGCGCGGAGCGACCGCGACGGGCGGGCGGCGTGCCCCCTTGCCGAACCCGCCGGTGGCAGGGTGAACAATGGGGACGTGACCCGAGCCTCTCTGGACAAGCAGCCGCACGAAGTCGCCGCCATGTTCGACGACGTCGCGGCCAAGTACGACCGCACCAACGACGTGCTTTCCCTCGGCCAGGCCCGTGCCTGGCGCCGGGCGGTGGCCGAGGCGGTGGCCGCCGGTCCGGGCGACGTCGTGCTCGACCTCGGGGCCGGTACCGGCACCTCCTCGCTGCCCTTCGCCGAGGCGGGCGCCACGGTCGTCCCGTGCGACTTCTCGGTCGGCATGCTCGCGGAGGGCAAGCGCCGCCACCCCGAACTGCCGCTCACCGCGGGGGACGCGACCAGGCTGCCGTTCGCCGACGGCACCTTCGACTCGGTGACGATCTCCTTCGCGCTGCGCAACGTGCAGGACACCGACGCGGCGCTGAGCGAGATGTTCCGGGTCACCAAGCCCGGCGGAAAGCTGGTGATCTGCGAGTTCTCGACGCCGACCTGGACGCCGCTGCGGACGGTCTACACCGAGTACCTGATGCGCGCGCTGCCGCCGGTGGCCACCGCGGTCAGCAGCAACCCGGACGCCTACGTCTACCTCGCCGAGTCCATCCGGGAGTGGCCGGACCAGCCGGAGCTGGCCGCGAAGCTCCAGGAGGCCGGCTGGTCCAAGGTCGCCTGGCGCAACCTGACCGGCGGGATCGTCGCCCTGCACCGGGCGTACAAGGTCTCCTAGGGCCCGGTCCGACGGTCCGCGCGCTGGTGCGGCGCGAACGGTCGGCCCGGCTACGGCCTGGGCCGCTCGATGGTGGTGCACCTCCTTCGCCAGTGCCGTCATCGGTGCGGTGCTCGCGCGCACGGCGGTCCCCTCCGGGCCGGCGCAGGTGCCCTCGCTCGGCGGCTTCCGGGCGACGTTCGCGATCGGGTGCCGGGGCGGCGGCGCTCGGGGTGCTGGTCATCGCGGTGGTGCCGGACGGCGCCGGCGCGGACCGAGGGGACACCACCGGGGGCACCACCGGGGTCGCCGCGCGCGGCGGACGCCGCGGACGCCGCCCTCGGACCCCGTCCCGGGGCGGCAACTAGACTGCCGGGGTCAACGCCTCCGTCCCCAGCCGTAGCTCCAGGAGAGTGCCCACCGTGTCCGAGACCGCAGCCGACCTGACGAAGCCGGACAGCCCCGTGGAGAGCACCGCGGACGTCATCGTGGTCGGCGCGGGCCCGGCCGGCGCCACCACCGCGTACTACCTCGCCCAGGCCGGGCTGGACGTGCTGCTGCTGGAGAAGACGTCGTTCCCCCGCGAGAAGGTCTGCGGCGACGGTCTGACGCCCCGTGCCACCAAGCAGCTGGTCGACATGGGGATCGACGTGTCGACCGGGAACGGCTGGCTGCACAACAAGGGCCTGCGGATCATCGGCGGCGGGGTCCGGCTGGAGCTGGACTGGCCGGAGCTGTCCGCGTTCCCCGACTACGGGCTGGTCCGCAAGCGCGCCGACTTCGACGAGCTGCTCGCCCGTCAGGCGGAGAAGGCCGGCGCCCGGCTGTACGAGCGGTGCAACGTCAGCGGCCCGGTGCTCGACGACCGGACCGGCCGGATCGTCGGCGTCACCGCCCGGCTCGGCGACGAGAAGCGTGCGGTGACCTTCCGCGCCCCGCTGGTCGTCGCGGCCGACGGCAACTCCACCCGGCTCTCGCTGGCCATGGGCCTGCACCGCCGGGAGGACCGTCCGATGGGCGTCGCCTACCGGACGTACTTCAACTCCCCGCGCCACGACGACGACTACCTGGAGTCCTGGCTGGAGCTGTGGGACACCCGCGCCGGGGAGCGCAAGCTGCTGCCCGGCTACGGCTGGATCTTCGGCATGGGCGACGGCACCTCCAACGTCGGCCTCGGCATCCTCAACTCCTCGCCCGCCTTCGGCGAGCTGGACTGGCGCGACGTGCTCAAGGCCTGGTGTGCGAGCATGCCGGCGGAGTGGGGCTACACCCCCGAGAACATGACCGACCCGATCCGCGGCGCCGCCCTGCCGATGGCCTTCAACCGGCAGCCGCACTACACCCGCGGCCTGCTGCTGGTCGGTGACGCGGGCGGCATGGTCAACCCGTTCAACGGCGAGGGCATCGCCTATGCGATGGAATCCGGCCAGATCGCGGCCGGCGTCATCGTCCAGGCCAACGCCCGGGTGACGGAGGGCGGCCGCGAGCGCGCCCTCCAGGCGTACCCGCGCATCCTCAAGGACGTCTACGGCGGCTACTACACCCTCGGCCGCGCCTTCGTGAAGCTCATCGGCAACCCCAAGGTGATGCAGCTCGCCACCCAGCGCGGCCTGACCCACCCGATGCTGATGAAGTTCGTGCTCAAGATGCTGGCCAACCTGACGGACCCGCAGGGCGGCGACGCCATGGACCGCATCATCAACGGCCTCGCCCGGGTCGCCCCGAACGCCTGATCCGCCGCCGTCCGGAGCTCCGGGCTGCGGCGGGGGCGCTCCCGTACGGTTCCGGTGACGCCGGCCGCCGTACGGGAGCGGGGTTCAGCGGGCGCTGATCCGCACGTTCCGGAACTTCACCGGGAGGGTCGGGAAGCCGTCGCCGGGGCCGTTCTGGTCGTCCTCGCCGCCGGCCGCGATCTTCTGCAGGACGTCCAGGCCGGCGGTCACCCGGCCGAACGGGGTGTAGGCGGGGGAGAGCTTGGTGTCCTTCCAGACGATGAAGAACTGGCTGCCGTTGGTGTTCGGCCCGGCGTTGGCCATGGCCACGGTGCCGGCGGGGTAGGTGGCACCGGTGAGGTTCTCGTCGGGGAACGAGTAGCCCGGGCCGCCGCTGCCGGTGCCGGTCGGGTCGCCGCACTGCAGGACGAAGATCCGCTGGGTGGTGAGCCGGTGGCAGTGGCTCTTGTCGAAGTAGTCGTGCTCGGCGAGGAAGCGGAACGAGAACGTCGTGCAGGGCGCCTCGGCGGTCAGGGCCCGGAAGGTGATCGCGCCCTGGCCGGTCTTCAGGGTCGCCTGGTAGGGCTTGGCGGCCTTCTTGGCGTCGAAGACCGGGATGCCCTTGAAGTTGTCGGCGGGCACGGCCGGGGTGTACGCGCAGCCGGGGGCCGCGGGCGGGGCCGGCGCGGGGTCCGCCGCGGCGGTGCCGGTGGTCGCGGCCAGCAGGAGGACGGTGGCGGCGGCGGGCAGCGCCCAGTGCTTGCGCCTCATGTGACGGGCCTTCCGGGGGGTGGTGGACGGCTGGATTGTCATGGCGACATCATCCATGGTCGGGCGGGGATCCGGTAGACGTCGGGGGCCGGTGGTGGGCGGTGGGTGGCAGGGGCGGGTGGCGCCCCGTCGCCGTGGGCGTCCGGATGGGAGGAGTGCGCCGAAAGCCGTTGATCGCGGGCGGGGCGGTGCGCGAGGATGGCGGACCTTGGCGCGGGTCCGTCCGAGCGGGCCCGCGGTGCTCCGAGATCCGTCCGACGTCGTACGGGAGTCTCCTCGTCCGCCCCGTTCGCCTTCGGAGAGGTCCCGCCCATGCGCCCGTCACCCGCCCTGCTCCGTGATGTACCCGTGCTGCTGGTGGCGGTGGTGTGGGGGTCGAGCTTCCTCGCGGTGCAGCAGGTGGCCGGGCCGGGGACGGTGGTGGCGATGCTGGTGCTGCGCTTCGGGCTGGTGCTGCCGCTGCTGGGGGTCCTCGCCCGGCGGGCGCTGCGGGGGATGGGCCGGGCCGAGTGGCTGGGCGGGGCGGTGCTGGGCCTGGTGCTCGGCGGGGTCTTCCTGCTGGAGACCTACGGCGCGGTGCACACCTCCGCCACCAACGCCGGGCTGATCATCAGCCTCACGATGGTGTTCACCCCGCTCGCGGAGAGCGCGCTCACCCGGAAGCCGCTGCCGCGGGCCTTCCTCGCGGCGGCCGGCCTGGCCGTGCTGGGCGTCGCCCTGCTCACCGGCGGCGGCGGGCTGAAGGCGCCCACCTCCGGCGACCTGCTGGTGCTCGGCGCCGCCGTGGTGCGGACGGCGCACGTGCTGGCGATGTCCCGGGTCCGGGCCATCCGGGACACCGACAACCTGGGTCTCACCTGGGTCCAACTCGCCACCGCCACGGTGGTGTTCGCCCTCGCCGCGCCGTTCGCCGGGCCGCTGCCGTGGACCGTCGCCGCCTCGTACGGGCCGACCGAGTGGGCCTGGCTGCTGCATCTGGCGCTGCTCTGCACGCTGTTCGCCTTCCTGGTGCAGATGTGGGCGGTCCGGGCCACCTCGCCGTCCCGGGTCAGCCTGCTGCTCGGCACCGAGCCGCTCTGGGCCGCCGTCTTCGGGATCGCCCTGGCCGGCAACCACTTGGGCCCGGTGGCGCTGGCCGGGGGCGCGCTCGTCCTGGTCGCCACCGAGTGGGGGCGCCGCTCCGCCACCGGCGCCGCGCGGCCCGAACCCCGGCCGGTGGAGCCGGCCCCGGCGTCGGTCTGACCGACCGCCCGCGACCGCCCGGCGTCACAGCCCTGTGCGACGACCCTGGGCGACGACCCTGGGCGGCAGTTCGTCGAGCCTTGGTCCCGGGTCGTGGAAACGGACGCTCGCGCGCTTGTGAACGAAGGGTCAAGCGGGCGTTCGGAGCCCCGCCACCCCTGCGGGTGAGACGCCATAACACGTCAACATGACGCCCGGAAATTTGCTCTGGGCGCTGCGTAGTTGATATAGGAGCGAAGCTCTGACCTGCCAGTTCGCAGATGAATGCGACTTGTTGTGACCATTTGACTGCTTTGCGTCGACAACTCTGGTCATGTTCACTTTCGACAGCATTCCAGGGGTGGCGTAGATCACAAAGATCGCCCTGAACTGCGTGTCGCAGATCACAAGCCGACGGGCATAGGATGCGCTCGTTCCAGGCTTTGTGAACTGCCTCACATGGGGTGGATCTCGGGAACTGGAACGCGGGCCACCACAGCGTGACCCGGCGGTTCCGATCTGCAGTCAAGGACGACTGGACGGAGGGAGCGGGGGCTATGAATGCCTACGCGCCGATCCTCGTACTCGGTGCCATCGCGGCGGCGTTCGCGGTCGGCTCCGTCGTGATGGCCTCACTGACCGGGCCCAAGCGGTACAACCGGGCCAAGTTGGAGGCGTACGAGTGCGGCATCGAGCCGACCCCGCAGCCCGTGGGCGGCGGTCGGTTCCCGATCAAGTACTACCTGACGGCGATGCTCTTCATCGTCTTCGACATCGAGATCGTCTTCCTTTATCCGTGGGCGGTGAGCTTCGACGCCCTGGGGATCTTCGGGCTGGTCGAGATGCTCCTGTTCATCGCCACCGTCTTCGTCGCGTACGCCTACGTCTGGCGCCGCGGCGGTCTGGAGTGGGACTGAGGGCGGGGCGGCCGCTGACTTTGTGAACGGGCGGACAAGCCCGGGCGCGCGCAGAGGCCCGAACCAGCGCACGGACCACCGGACTTGAGGGCACTGAGGGCATTGAGAGGGATCTGATGGGAATCGAGGAGAAGCTGCCGAGCGGCTTTCTGCTCACGAGTGTGGAGACGGCCGCGGGCTGGGTGCGCAAGGCGTCGCTCTTCCCGGCCACCTTCGGACTCGCCTGCTGCGCGATCGAGATGATGACCACCGGGGCCGGCCGCTACGACCTGGCCCGGTTCGGGATGGAGGTCTTCCGGGGCTCCCCCCGGCAGGCCGACCTGATGATCGTGGCAGGCCGGGTGAGCCAGAAGATGGCGCCGGTGCTGCGCCAGGTGTACGACCAGATGCCCAACCCGAAGTGGGTCATCTCGATGGGGGTCTGCGCCTCCTCGGGCGGGATGTTCAACAACTACGCGATCGTGCAGGGCGTCGACCACATCGTCCCGGTGGACATCTACCTCCCCGGGTGTCCGCCCCGCCCGGAGATGCTGCTGGACGCCATCCTGAAGCTCCACGACAAGATCCAGCACGAGCCGCTGGGCGCGAACCGGCGCCGGGCCGAGGAGCTGGGCGAGGCACTGGCCCTCACGGCCACCCCGGTGAGCGAGATGCGGGGGCAGCTGCGATGAGCGACCAGGTACCCGGAACCCGCAGCGACCCGGAGCAGCCGCGCCGGGAGATCCCCGTCGAGGTGGTCGGCCGGCGCCAGGGCATGTTCGGCGCCCAGGGCAGCGGCGACACCTCCGGCTTCGGCGGGCTCAACACCACGGTCGTCCTGCCGTCCGCGAGCGAACGCCCCTACGGCGGCTGGTTCGACGAGGTCGCGGACGAACTGGAGGGCGCGCTGGAGGAGCAGGGCCTCGACCCGGCGGACGTGATCGAGAAGACCGTCGTCGACCGCGCCGAGCTCACCTTCCACGTCGCCCGCGAACACCTGCTGCGGACGGTGCGCATCCTGCGCGACGACCCCGCGCTCCGCTTCGAGCTCTGCCTCGGCGTGAGCGGCGTGCACCACCCCGGCGACCGGGGGCGGGAACTGCACGCGGTCTACCACCTGCGGTCGATCACCCACGGCCGGCTGATCAGGGTGGAGGTCAGCGCGCCGGACGCCGATCCGCGGATCCCGTCGGTGGTCACCGTCTACCCGACCAACGACTGGCACGAGCGCGAGGCCTACGACTTCTTCGGCCTGGTCTTCGAGGGCCACCCCGCGCTCACCCGGATCATGATGCCGGACGACTGGCTGGGCCACCCGCAGCGCAAGGACTACCCGCTCGGCGGCATCCCCGTCGAGTACAAGGGCGCCCAGATCCCGGCACCCGACCAGCGGAGGTCGTACAGCTGATGAGTACTCGGCACTACGAAGAGGCGGCGGCCGGCGAGGCCGCCCACGCCGGCGCCCGCGAGACCACCGAGGGCCGGGTCTTCACCGTCACCGGGGGCGACTGGGGCGAGGTGGTCGAAGCCGTCGGCCGGGCCGACGACGAGCGCATCATCGTCAACATGGGCCCCCAACACCCCTCCACCCACGGGGTGCTGCGGCTCATCCTGGAGATCGACGGCGAGACGGTGAAGGAGGCCCGCTGCGGCATCGGCTACCTCCACACCGGCATCGAGAAGAACATGGAGTTCCGCAGCTGGGTCCAGGGCACCACCTTCGTGACCCGGATGGACTACCTGACGCCGCTGTTCAACGAGACCGCGTACTGCCTCGCGGTCGAGAAGCTGCTCGGCATCACCGACGACGTCCCGGACCGGGCCAGCGTCATCCGCGTCCTGATGATGGAGCTCAACCGGATCTCCTCGCACCTGGTCTGCCTGGCCACCGGCGGCATGGAGATCGGCTCCACCACGCTGATGATCTACGGCTTCCGGGACCGCGAACTCATCCTGGACGTCTTCGAGCTGGTCACCGGCCTGCGGATGAACCACGCGTACGTCCGCCCCGGCGGCCTCGCCCAGGACCTCCCGCCCGGCGCCGTCGACCAGATCCACGAGGCGGTGAAGACCCTCCGCTCGCGGATGCACGAGTACGACAAGCTCGCCACCGGCAACCCGGTGTTCAAGGCCCGGCTGGTCGACGTCGGCTTCCTCGACCTGGCCGGCTGCCTGGCCCTCGGCGCCACCGGCCCGATCCTGCGCGCCACCGGCCTGCCGAACGACCTGCGCAAGAGCGACCCGTACTGCGGCTACGAGGACTACGACTTCGAGGTCGCGACCGCCGACAGCGCCGACTCCTACGGCCGGTTCCTGATCCGGCTGGAGGAGATGCGCCAGTCGCTGCGGATCGTCGAGCAGTGCCTGGAGCGGCTGCGCCCCGGCCCGGTCATGGTGGCCGACAAGAAGATCGCCTGGCCGGCCCAGCTGGCCGTCGGCCCGGACGGCATGGGCAACTCGCTCGACCACATCCGCAAGATCATGGGCACCTCGATGGAAGCCCTGATCCACCACTTCAAGCTGGTCACCGAGGGCTTCCGGGTCCCGGCCGGCCAGGCGTACACGGCGGTCGAGTCGCCCAAGGGCGAGCTGGGCGTGCACGTGGTCAGCGACGGCGGCACGCGCCCGTACCGGGTGCACTTCCGGGACCCGTCGTTCACCAATCTGCAGTCGATGGCGGCGATGTGCGAGGGCGGCCAGGTCGCCGACGTGATCGTCGCGGTGGCCGGGATCGACCCGGTGATGGGAGGCGTGGACCGGTGACAGACGTCCAGTTGGGGATGCCGGCACTGCCGGCCAGGCCGTATCCCGAGGAGGTGCGTGCCCGCCTCGCCGCCGACGCGGAGGAGCTGATCGGCCGCTACCCGGTGGCCCGGTCCGCACTGCTGCCGCTGCTGCACCTGGTGCAGGCCGAGGAGGGCTTCGTCAGCACGACCGGCATCCGGTTCTGCGCCGAGCAGTTGGACCTCACCACCGCCGAGGTCACCGCCGTCGCGACCTTCTACACCATGTACCGGCGCCGGCCGGCCGGGAAGTACCACGTCGGGGTCTGCACCAACACCCTGTGCGCGGTGCTCGGCGGCGACCAGATCTTCGACGAGCTCCAGCAGCACCTCGGGGTCGGCAACAACGAGACCACCGAGGACGGCGAGATCTCGATCGAGCACATCGAGTGCAACGCCGCCTGCGACTACGCCCCCGTGGTGATGGTGAACTGGGAGTTCTTCGACGACCAGACCCCGGAGAGCGCCCGGCGGCTGGTCGACGACCTGCGGGCCGGCCGGGAGGTCCACCCCACCCGCGGCGCCCGGCTCTGCAGCTTCAAGGAGTCCGCCCGCATCCTGGCCGGCTTCCCCGACGAGCGCCCCGGCGCCGTCGACGAGTCCGGTGCCGGCGGCGCGCCCTCGCTGGCCGGCCTGCGCCTCGCCAAGGGCGAGGCCCTGCCCGGGACCGGTGGCACCCGGGTCGTCTCGCCCCGTCACGAAGGGACCGAAGCGTGATGACCTCCGCCGAGCCGGCCGAGAAGTTGCTCACCCCCGTGCTCTCCGCGTCCTGGGACGACAGCCGCCCCTGGACGCTCGCCACCTACCGCCGCCACGCGGGGTACGAGGGGCTGAAGGCCGCCCTCGCGATGCCCCCGGACGACGTGATCGCGCTGGTCAAGGACTCCGGGCTGCGCGGTCGCGGCGGCGCCGGCTTCCCCACCGGCATGAAGTGGCAGTTCATCCCGCAGAACGACGGCAAGCCGCACTACCTGGTGGTCAACGCGGACGAGTCCGAGCCGGGCACCTGCAAGGACATCCCGCTGCTGTTCGCCAACCCGCACGCGCTGATCGAGGGCATGATCATCGCCTCCTACGCGATCCGCTGCGACCACGCGTTCATCTACCTGCGCGGCGAGGTCGTCCCGGTGCTGCGCCGGCTCCAGGCCGCGGTCGCCGAGGCGTACGGGGCCGGGCTGCTCGGCAAGAACATCCTGGGCTCCGGCACCGACCTCGACATCACCGTGCACGCCGGCGCCGGCGCCTACATCTGCGGCGAGGAGACGGCTCTGCTGGACTCGCTGGAGGGGCGCCGCGGCCAGCCCCGGCTGCGCCCGCCGTTCCCGGCGATCGCCGGCCTCTACGCCTGCCCGACGGTGGTCAACAACGTCGAGTCGATCGCCTCGGTGCCGCCGATCCTGGCCCGCGGCAAGGAGTGGTTCAAGAGCCTGGGCACCGAGAAGTCCCCCGGCTTCACGCTCTACTCGCTCTCCGGCCACGTCACCAACCCCGGCCAGTACGAGGCCCCGCTCGGCGTCACGCTGCGCCAGCTGCTGGAGATCAGCGGCGGCGTCCGGACCGGGCACCGGCTGAAGTTCTGGACCCCGGGCGGCTCCTCCACCCCGATGTTCACCGACGAGCACCTCGACGTCCCGCTCGACTACGAGGGCGTCGGCGCGGCCGGCTCGATGCTCGGCACCAAGGCCCTCCAGGTCTTCG
Organism: Kitasatospora sp. NPDC005748; assembly: GCF_040630735.1. Taxonomy (NCBI): domain Bacteria; kingdom Bacillati; phylum Actinomycetota; class Actinomycetes; order Kitasatosporales; family Streptomycetaceae; genus Kitasatospora; species Kitasatospora sp. NPDC005748. The sequence continues at coordinate 92,786 of NZ_JBEXYD010000020.1, read as the reverse complement.
ACGAGACCACCTGCGTGGTCCGGGCCGTCACCCGCTGGACGGAGTTCTACGCCCACGAGTCCTGCGGCAAGTGCACGCCCTGCCGCGAGGGGACGTACTGGCTCGTCCAGCTGCTCAAGCGGATCGAGGCCGGCGAGGGCGTCGACGGCGACCTGGAGAAGCTGCTCGACATCGCCGACAACATCAACGGCAAGTCCTTCTGCGCGCTGGGGGACGGCGCGGCCAGCCCGATCGTCTCCTCGCTCCAGCACTTCCGGGCCGAGTACGAGCAGCACCTGGCCGAGCGCCGCTGCCCGTTCGACCCGGCCGCCTCCACCGTCTGGGCCGACGGCCCCCGCCCCGGCCACCAGTCCGCCACCGAAAGGGAGGTGCACGCGTGACGATCACAGAACCAGCCACCTCCAAGGCCGCGGTCGACCTGGTCACGCTCACCATCGACGGCATCGAAGTGCAGGTCCCCAAGGGGACGTTGGTGATCCGGGCGGCCGAGCAGATCGGCACCCAGATCCCGCGCTTCTGCGACCACCCGCTGCTCGACCCGGCCGGCGCCTGCCGGCAGTGCATCGTCGAGATCGAGGGCCAGCGCAAGCCCGTCGCCTCCTGTACCATCCCGGTCGCCGAGGGCATGGTGGTCCGCACGCAGGTCAGCTCGCCGGTCGCCGAGAAGGCCCAGCGCGGCGTGATGGAACTGCTGCTGATCAACCACCCGCTGGACTGCCCGGTCTGCGACAAGGGCGGCGAGTGCCCGCTGCAGAACCAGGCGATGTCCACCGGGGACACCGACTCCCGCTTCGAGGGGATGAAGCGGACGTACCAGAAGCCGGTGCCGATCAGCACCCAGGTGCTGCTGGACCGCGAACGCTGCGTGCTCTGCGCCCGCTGCACCCGCTTCTCGCAGCAGATCGCCGGGGACCCGTTCATCGACCTGGTCGAGCGCGGCGCCCTCCAGCAGGTCGGCACCGGCGCGGGGGACGACTTCGAGTCGTACTTCTCCGGCAACACCATCCAGATCTGCCCGGTCGGCGCGCTCACCTCGGCGGCTTATCGTTTCCGCTCGCGCCCGTTCGACCTGGTCTCCTCGCCGAGCGTCTGCGAGCACTGCTCCTCCGGCTGCGCGCAGCGCACCGACCACCGGCGCGGCAAGGTGCTGCGGCGCCTCGCCGGCGAGGACCCGGCGGTCAACGAGGAGTGGAACTGCGACAAGGGCCGGTTCGCCTTCCGCTACGCGCAGCAGCGCGACCGGCTCGCCACCCCGCTGGTCCGCGACCCGGCGACGGGTGAACTCGTCGCCGCCTCCTGGCCGGAGGCGCTGGCCCGGGCCGCCGAGGGGCTGCGCGGCGCCCGCGCCGGAGTGCTCACCGGCGGCCGGGTCACCGTCGAGGACGCCTACGCCTACGCCAAGTTCGCCCGGGTGGTGCTCGGCACCAACGACGTGGACTTCCGGGCCCGCCCGCACAGCGGCGAGGAGGCGGACTTCCTGGCCGCCGCCGTCGCCGGCCGGGGCACCGACCTCGGCCCGGGCGGCGTCGACTACGAGCAACTGGAGGCCGCCCCGGCGGTGCTGCTCGCGGGCTTCGAGCCCGAGGAGGAGTCGCCGATCGTCTTCCTGCGGCTGCGCAAGGCCACCCGGGCCACCGGCCTCAAGGTGTTCTCGATCGCCGCCTACGGCTCCCGGGGCCTGGGCAAGCTGCGCGGCGCCCTGCTGCCGGCCGCCCCCGGCACCGAGGCCGAGTGGCTCGGCGCCCTCGCCGCCGACGAGCCGCTGAACGACGACGCGGGCCGCGCCGCCGAACTGCTCCGCACCCCCGGCGCCGTCATCCTGGCTGGCGAGCGGCTGGCCGCCGCCCCCGGCGCGCTGACCGCCGCGCTGCGCCTCGCGCACGCCACCGGCGCCCGGCTCGCCTGGATCCCGCGCCGGGCCGGCGAACGCGGCGCCGTCGAGGCCGGCGCGCTGCCCGGGCTGCTGCCCGGCGGCCGCCCGGTCGCCGCCCCGGCCGCCCGGGCCGAGGCCGCCGCCGCCTGGGGCGTGGCCGAACTCCCCACCCGGCTCGGCCGGGACACCGACCAGATCCTCGCGGCCGCCGCCCACGGCGACCTGGACGCGCTGCTGGTCGGCGGCGTCGACCCGGACGACCTGCCGGACCCGGTGCTCGCCGAGGAGGCGCTGGCCACCGCGCGGTTCGTGGTCTCGCTGGAGCTGCGCCCGTCCGCCGTCACCGCCGTGGCCGACGTCGTCCTGCCGGTCGCCGCGGTGGCCGAGAAGGCCGGGACCTTCCTGGACTGGGAGGGCCGGGCGCGGATGTTCGAGGCCGCGCTCAAGCCCGACCAGCAGATGGGCCGGCACCTGTACCCGGACCTGCGGGTGCTGAACATGCTGGCGGACGCGCTGGGCCACCGGCTGGGCCTGCCCGACGTCCGGGCAGCCCGGCTGGAGCTGGACCGCTTCGAGCCGTGGACCGGGGACCACCCGGCCGCCCCCGCCGCGCACCCCGGACTGCTGCCCCGGCCGGCCACCGGCCAGGCGGTGCTCGCCGGCTGGCGCCAGCTGCTGGACAACGGCTCGCTCCAGCAGGGCGACCCGCACCTGGCCGGCACCCGGCACCCGGCGGTCGCCCGGATCTCACCGGCCACCGCCGAGGAGGTCGGCGCCACCGGGGTGCCCGCCGGGGCGCTGCGCCCGGCCCTGCGGCTGACCGGCCCGGCCGGGTCGCTCACCCTGCCGCTGGAGATCACCAAGGACATCCCGGACCGGACGGTCTGGATCCCGCTCAACTCCACCCCGGGCGGCGCCCACCGCACCCTGGGCACCGCCGTGGGCCACCTGGTCACGATCGCGGCCGACACGATCGCCGTCGCCACCGCGGACGCCACCCCGGCCGCCGGTGCCGACGCCGGTGCGGAGCCCCCGGCGACCACCGGCGCGGCGACGGCCGGCACCCCGACCACCGCCCCGACCGCCCCGACCGCCGAGGGGGAGCACCGATGAACCTCGCCGCGTACGAGACCCTGGGTTTCTTCGGCCGCGACCCCTGGTGGCTGGTCCTGCTCAAGGCCGTCTTCTGCTTCGCGTTCCTGGTCGGCACGGTGCTGATCGCGATCGTCTGGGAGCGCAAGGTGGTGGCCTGGATGCAGCTGCGCATCGGCCCCAACCGGCACGGCCCCTGGGGCATGCTGCAGTCGCTCGCCGACGGCGTGAAGCTGGCGCTCAAGGAAGACCTGGTGGTCAAGGGCGCCGACAAGGTGGTCTACATCCTGGCCCCGATCGTCTGCGCCATCCCCGCGTTCATGGCCTTCGCGGTGATCCCCTTCGGCCCGGCCGGTGACGAGGTGTCGGTCTTCGGTACCCGCACCCCGCTGCAGCTGACGGACTTCCCGGTGGCGCTGCTGTACATCCTGGCCACCGCCTCGGTGGGGATCTACGGCATCGTGCTGGCCGGCTGGTCCTCCGGCTCGACCTACCCGCTGCTCGGCGGGCTGCGCTCCTCGGCCCAGATGATCAGCTACGAGATCGCGATGGGCCTGTCCTTCGCGGCGGTGTTCATCTACTCGGGGTCGATGTCCACCTCGGAGATCGTCTCCTCGCAGCAGCCGACCTGGTTCGCGGTGCTGCTGCCGGTCTCCTTCATCGTCTACATCATCGCCATGGTCGGCGAGACCAACCGGGCGCCGTTCGACCTCCCGGAGGCCGAGGGCGAGCTGGTCGGCGGCTTCAACACCGAGTACTCCTCGCTGAAGTTCGCGATGTTCATGCTGGCCGAGTACGTCAACATGGTCACCGTCTCGGCCGTCGCCTCCACGCTCTTCCTGGGCGGCTGGCGGGCGCCCTGGCCGGTCTCCACCTTCTGGGAGGGGGCCAACCACGGCTGGTGGCCGATGCTCTGGATCACGCTGAAGATCCAGCTGCTGCTCTTCTTCTTCATCTGGCTGCGCGGCACGCTGCCCCGGCTTCGCTACGACCAGTTCATGAAGCTCGGCTGGAAGGTCCTGATCCCGGTCTCGCTGGTCTGGCTGGTCATGGTGGCCAGCGTCCGGGCGCTGCGCAACGAGGGCTACGACTTCGGCGAGGTGGTGCTGTACGTCGGTGCGCCGGCCGGCGCCGTCCTGCTGCTGGCGCTGCTCCGGGACACCCTGAAGAAGGGGCCCGAACCGGCCGGCCCGGAGGCCGAGGGCGCGCCGCCCGGCGGCGAGTTCGACCCGATGGCCGGCGGCTACCCGGTGCCCCCGCTGCCCGGCCAGCAGCTCCCGCCGGTCCCGCGCCGGCCCAGCCGCGCCCCGAAGCAACTCCAGGACGCCCTCAACGGGTCCGACCATTCCGAAGGGAGCTGACCGCGATGTCGTCCGACCAGAACGACAGGACCGACAAGCCGTCCGTCCTCGGGCCGGCCGCCGGCTTCGGCGTGACCTTCAAGGCCATGTTCAAGAAGCGGCTCACCGAGCAGTACCCGGAGCAGAAGAAGCCCACCGCTCCGCGCTTCCACGGCCGCCACCAGCTGAACCGGCACCCGGACGGCCTGGAGAAGTGCGTCGGCTGCGAGCTCTGCGCCTGGGCCTGCCCGGCCGACGCGATCTACGTGGAGGGCGCCGACAACCGCGAGGACGAGCGCTACTCGCCGGGTGAGCGGTACGGGGCGGTCTACCAGATCAACTACGCCCGCTGCATCCTCTGCGGCCTCTGCATCGAGGCCTGCCCGACCCGCGCGCTCACCATGACCAACGAGTACGAACTCGCGGACTCCTCGCGCCAGGACCTCATCTTCACCAAGGACCAGCTGCTGGTCGGCCTCTCCGAAGGCATGGTCGACAGCCCGCACTCGATCTTCCCGGGCGCCGACGAAGGCGCCTACTACCGGGGCGAGATCACCGCGGCGGCGCCCGGGACGGTCCAGCAGGAGAGCACCGACCGGGACAAGGAGGCCCAGCAGTGACCGCCCTGAACCTCGCCGGACACGGCGCGGCCCTCGCCGCCACCGGGACGGCCTCCACCGGTGAGGCCGTCCAGTTCTGGGTGCTCGCGGTGATCGCCGTCGGCGGCGCGCTCGGCATGCTGCTGATGAAGAAGGCCGTGCACAGCGCGCTCTGCCTGGCCGCCACCATGCTCGCCCTGGCGGTCTGTTACATGGCCCAGGGCGCGGTCTTCCTGGGCGTGGTGCAGATCGTCGTCTACACCGGCGCGATCATGATGCTCTTCCTGTTCGTGGTGATGCTGGTCGGTGTCACCAGCGCGGACTCGCTGAAGGAGCAGCTGAAGGGCCAGCGGTTCGCCGCCGTCCTGTGCGGGCTCGGGTTCGGCGTGCTGCTGGTGGCCGGCATCGCCAACGCCAGGCTGGACACCTTCACCGGCCTCGCCGAGGCCAACGCCGAGGGCAACGTCCAGGGCCTGGCCCGGCTGATCTTCACCAAGTACGTCTGGGCCTTCGAGGTCACCGGCGCGCTGCTGATCACCGCCGCGATCGGCGCCATGGTGCTGACCCACCGCGAGCACGTGACGGCCCCGAAGACCCAGCGCGAGCTGGCCGCCCAGCGGGTCAAGGACAACATCCAGCTGCCGCCGCTGCCCGCGCCGGGCGTCTACGCCCGGCACAACGCGGTCGACGTCCCCGGCCTGTTGCCGGACGGCACCGTCGCCGAGGACTCGGTGATGGGGACCCTGCGCGACCGCGGCCAGATCCGCGACGTCAGCCAGGAGATGCTGCGGCGGATGGCCGAGCTGGAGAACACCACCGCCGACTGGCTGGGCCGCCCGTCGTCCGAGCGCCCGCCGGTCGCCGGCCCGCGCAAGGAGCTGGAGCCGGTCCCGCACGACCGGCCGGCGTCGGCCGGCCACGACGAGGAGGGCGCGGAGTGAATCCGGTCAACTACCTCTATCTCTCCGCCCTGTTGTTCACCATCGGCGCCTCCGGCGTGCTGATCCGGCGGAACGCGATCGTGCTGTTCATGTGCGTGGAGCTGATGCTCAACGCCTCGAACCTGGCCCTGGTCACGTTCTCCCGGCTGCACGGCAACCTGGACGGCCAGATCATCGCGTTCTTCACCATGGTGGTCGCGGCGGCCGAAGTAGTGGTCGGTCTCGCCATCATCGTGTCCATCTTCCGGACCAGGCACTCGGCTTCGGTCGATGACAGCAACCTGATGAAGCTGTAGGCGGAGGGCCTTCGGTGAACTCTCTCATTCCGCTGCTGGTGGCAGCGCCGCTGGCCGGCGCCGCCCTGCTGCTCCTCGGTGGCCGCCGCTTCGACCGGTTCGGCCACTGGCTGGCCACCGCTCTGGCCGCGCTCTCGTTCGGCTTCGGGCTCGCGCTGTTCTCGGAGCTGCTGGGTCGCGAGGCCGAGGACCGCTCGATCACCGAGCACCTGTTCAGCTGGATCCCGGTCAACGGGTTCCAGGCCGACGTCGCGTTCCAACTCGACCAGCTCTCGATCACCTTCGTCCTGCTGATCACCGGTGTGGGCACGCTGATCCACCTCTACTCGGTGGGGTACATGGCGCACGACGAGCGCCGGCGCCGCTTCTTCGCGTACCTGAACCTCTTCCTGGCGGCCATGCTGCTGCTGGTGCTCGCCGACAACTACCTGCTGCTGTACGTCGGCTGGGAGGGCGTCGGGCTCGCCTCGTACCTGCTGATCGGCTTCTGGCAGCACAAGCCGAGCGCCGCGACGGCCGCCACGAAGGCGTTCATCGTCAACCGGGTCGGCGACATGGGCCTCTCCATCGCGATCATGCTGATGTTCGTGGAGTTCGGCTCCTTCGCCTTCGGCCCGATCCTCGGCACCGAGGGCGCGGCCGGTGCGGCCGGCCAGGCCAGTGAGGGCAAGCTGACCGCCATCGGGCTGATGCTGCTGCTGGCGGCCTGCGGCAAGTCCGCCCAGGTCCCGCTGCAGTCCTGGCTCGGAGACGCCATGGAGGGCCCGACCCCGGTCTCGGCCCTGATCCACGCGGCCACCATGGTGACCGCCGGCGTCTACCTGATCACCCGTTCCGGTGCCATCTTCAACCTGGCGCCGGACGCCCAGACCGCCGTGGTGGTGGTCGGCGCGGTCACCCTGCTGTTCGGGGCGATCGTCGGTTGCGCCAAGGACGACATCAAGAAGGCGCTGGCCGGCTCGACGATGTCGCAGATCGGCTACATGATCCTGGCGGCGGGCCTCGGCCCGATCGGCTACGCCTTCGCGATCATGCACCTGGTGACCCACGGCTTCTTCAAGGCCGGGCTCTTCCTCGGCGCCGGGTCGGTCATGCACGGCATGAACGACGAGGTGAACATGCGGCACTACGGCGGTCTGCGCAAGTACATGCCGATCACCTTCGTCACCTTCGGCCTCGGCTACCTGGCCATCATCGGGTTCCCCGGCCTGTCCGGCTTCTTCTCCAAGGACAAGATCATCGAAGCGGCCTTCGCCAAGGGCGGTACGGAGGGCTGGATCCTCGGCCTCTGCACCCTGGTCGGCGCCGCGATCACCGCGTTCTACATGACCCGGGTGATGATCCTGACCTTCTTCGGCGAGAAGCGCTGGCAACCGGACGCGGACGGCAACGACCCGCACCCGCACGAGTCGCCCAGGACCATGACCATCCCGATGATCGTGCTCGCGTTCGGCTCGGTCTTCGCCGGCGGACTGTTCGCCCTGAACAGTTCCTTCGTCACCTGGCTGGAGCCGGTCACCGGGCACTCCGAGGGGGACTCCCCGCTCAGCCCGCTGGTGGTCACCCTGCTCACCATGGTCTGCATGCTGGCCGGTGTCGCGCTGTCGTACCTGATGTACGGCCGCTCCACCGTCCCCGTGGTGCCGCCGGTCGGCTCCCCGCTCACCCGGGCGGCCCGCCGGGACCTCCTCCAGGACGACTTCAACCACGCCGTCCTGGTGCGCCCCGGGTCCGCGCTCGCCGCGGCGCTCGTCTACTTCGACAGCCGCGGTCTGGACGGCTTCGTCAACGGCCTGGCCGCCACCATCGGCGGGATCTCCGGCCGGCTGCGGCGGATCCAGAACGGCTACGTCCGCACCTACGCACTCTCCATGTTCGGCGGCACGCTGGTGCTGGTCGCCACGACTCTCCTGATGAGGTCCGTCTGATGGACAGGGATTACACAGACCTTCGGGGAGGCGCGGCATGAGTGCCCTGCTGACCGCCACCTGCGCCGTCCCGGCGGCCGGCGCGGTGCTCACCGCCGCGCTGCCCGCCGGGACGACCGGGACCCGGCGGCGGACCACCAAGCTCGTCGCCCTCGGCGTCTCGGCCGTCACGCTGGCCCTGGCGGCCACCGCGGCGGCCCGGTTCGACCCCGACGGGGCCCGCTACCAGCTGACCGAGTCCTACAGCTGGATCCGCTCCTTCGGCATCACCTTCTCGCTCGGCGTGGACGGCATCGGCGCCGTGCTGGCCCTGCTCACGGCCGTCCTGGTGCCGATCGTGATGCTCGCCTCCTGGCACGACGCCGACCCGCCCGCCGAACCGGCCCCCGCGCCGGACGGCAGCTTCGAGAACCGGCGCCGCACCCAGGGCTACTTCGCCCTGATCCTGGCCGTCGAGGCGATGGTGATCGTCTCCTTCTACGCCACCGACGTCTTCCTCTTCTACGTGTTCTTCGAAGCCATGCTGATCCCGATGTACTTCCTCATCGGCGGCTTCGGCGACAAGGCGGGCGGCCCCGAGTCGGCCCGCCAACGGTCCTACGCCGCGGTGAAGTTCCTGCTGTACAACCTGCTCGGCGGCCTGGTCATGCTGGCCGCCGTGATCGGGCTGTACGTGATCGCGCAGGACCAGGGGTTCGGCACCTTCGACCTCCGGACGCTGACCTCGGCGATCGCCGACGGCAAGCTGGTCCTCAGCGGCACCGCCGAGAAGGCGCTGTTCCTCGGCTTCTTCTTCGCCTTCGCCGTGAAGGCCCCGCTCTGGCCGCTGCACACCTGGCTGCCCAACGCGATGGGCGAGTCCACCGCCGGCACGGCCGTGCTGATCACCGCGGTGGTCGACAAGGTCGGTACCTTCGCGATGCTCCGCTTCTGCCTCGGGCTCTTCCCGGACGCCTCGAAGACCTTCGCCCCGGCGATCCTGGTCCTCTCGGTGATCGGGATCATCTACGGCGCCCTGCTGGCCATCGGCCAGAAGGACATCAAGCGGCTGGTCGCGTACGCCTCGATCTCGCACTTCGGCTTCATCATCATGGGCATCTTCGCGCTGACCAGCCAGGGCCAGAGCGGCGCCACCCTCTACATGGTCAACCACGGCATCTCCACCGCCGCGTGGATGCTGGTGGCCGGCTTCCTGATCTCCCGCCGCGGCTCGCGCCTGATCGCCGACTACGGCGGCGTGCAGAAGGTCGCCCCGGTGCTCGCCGGGACGTTCCTGATCGGTGGCCTGGCCACGCTGTCGCTGCCCGGGCTGGCGCCCTTCGTCAGCGAGTTCCTGGTCCTGGTCGGCACGTTCACCCGGTACCCGGCGATCGGCATCGTCGCCACCTTCGGCATCGTGCTCGCCGCGCTCTACGCGCTGCTGCTCTACCAGCGCACCATGACCGGACCGGTCAAGGAGGGCGTGCGCGGCATGCACGACCTCAAGGCGCGCGAACTCGCGGTCGTCGCCCCGCTGGTGGCCCTGACCATCCTGCTCGGCGTCTACCCCAAGCCGCTCACCGACATCGTCAACCCTTCGGTGGACGCGACGCTCTCGCAGGTCCACGAGACCGACCCGGCGCCGGCCCACCCGGTCGCCGCCACCTCAGGAGGTGAGCACAAGTGAGCACCACCGGTTGGCTCGCCGCCGCGGGCGGCAACACGTCGAGCATCCCGGCCCCGCACGTCGAGTACGGCCAGCTCTCCCCGATGCTGGTGGTGTTCGGCGCCGCCGTGCTCGGCATCCTGCTGGAGGCCTTCCTGCCCCGCCGGTACCGGCACTGGGCCCAGGTCTCGGTGGCCCTGCTCGGCCTGGCCGGGGCGTTCACCGCCGTGGTGGTGCTCGCCGCCCAGGGCTACGGCTCCACCAAGGTCGACCTGCTCGCCATGGGCTCGGTCGCCCTGGACGGCCCCGCGCTGTTCCTGCAGGGCGTGATCCTGCTGGCCTCCGTGGTCGCCGTGCTCACCTACGCGGAGCGGAAGCTGGAGCCCAAGGCCGGCGGCGAGCCGGCCGACGCGTTCGCCGCGCAGGCCTCCGCCACGCCCGGCGGCGAGCAGGAGCGCGCCGCCGTCCGGGCCGGCTTCGCCACCAGCGAGGTCTTCCCGCTCACCATGTTCGCGGTCGGCGGCATGCTGCTGTTCCCCGCCGCCAACGACCTGCTGACCATGTTCGTGGCGCTGGAGGTCTTCTCCCTCCCGCTCTACCTGCTCTGCGCGCTGGCCCGCCGCCGCCGGCTGCTCTCCCAGGAGGCGGCGGTCAAGTACTTCCTGCTCGGCGCCTTCGCCTCGGCGTTCTTCCTGTTCGGCACCGCCCTGCTGTACGGGTACGCGGGCAGCGTCCGGCTCGGCGAGATCTCGGACGTCATCTCCGGCAAGGCCCTGGCCACCCCGGCGCTGCTCTCCACCACGCAGAACGACGCCCTGCTCCTGATCGGCCTGGCGATGCTCGCGGTCGGCCTGCTCTTCAAGGTCGGCGCGGTGCCCTTCCACTCCTGGACCCCGGACGTCTACCAGGGCGCCCCGACCCCGGTCACCGGGTTCATGGCGGCGGCGACCAAGGTGGCCGCCTTCGGGGCCATGCTCCGGCTCTTCTACGTCGCCTTCCCCGGCCTGCGGCTGGACTGGCGGCCGGTGATGTGGGGCGTGGCCATCCTGACCATGGTGGTCGGCGCGATCCTGGCCGTCACCCAGCAGGACGTGAAGCGGCTCCTCGCCTACTCCTCCGTCGCGCACGCCGGGTTCATCCTCACCGGCGTGATCGCCACCAACAAGCAGGGCCTCGGCTCGGTGCTGTTCTACCTGCTGGCGTACTCCTTCGTGACCCTCGGCGCCTTCGCCGTGGTCACCCTGGTGCGCGACTCCAAGGGCGAGGCCACCCACCTGTCCAGCTGGGCGGGGCTCGGCCGGCGGTCCCCGCTGGTCGCGGCGGTCTTCGCGCTCTTCCTGCTGGCCTTCGCGGGCATCCCGCTCACCTCGGGCTTCACCGGGAAGTTCGCGGTCTTCCAGGCCGCGGCGGCCGGCGGGGCGACCCCGCTGGTGATCGTGGGTGTGCTCAGCTCGGCGGTGGCCGCGTTCTTCTACATCCGGGTCATCGTGCTGATGTTCTTCTCGGACCCGCAGCCCGGCGGCCCCACCGTGGCCATCCCGAGCGCCTTCACGGCGACCGCGATCGGCATCGGCGTGGTGGTCACCATCGGCCTCGGGGTGCTGCCGCAGTACTTCCTGGACCTGGCGTCGAAGGCCTCGCTCTTCGTCCGCTGAGCCCGCCGTCCGGGCGCCGCCCGGACCCGCTCCACCGGCCGGAACCGCTCCGGCCGCGCCCCACCGTCCGGGCCGCGCACTCGTCCGCGCGGCCCGGACGTGTCGTCTCCGGACCGGCTCCCACCAGCGGGTCCGGCCCGATCATGACAGGATCCGCACGCCCGTGCAGTGATCCACTCGCGACCGGATACCCTGCCTGTATGGCCAGCGGCGGCACTCAGGGACCAGGCCGCTAGATCGACCAGGGACAGAGGAGTGGTCTTCGTGACCGTCGTGGGACCCTTTGGGCTCAACGTGCAGGACCGCGATCTGACCCGCGATGTCCAGTCCGGGATGGACGCGGTGGAGGTCGCGCTCACCGAGGCCGTGAAGAGTGACGTCCCGTTCATCACCGTCACCGCCAGCCACCTGATGGAAGCCGGCGGCAAGCGCTTCCGCCCGCTGCTGGTGATGCTCGCCGCGCAGTTCGGCGACGCCAACGCCCCGGGCGTGGTCCCGGCCGCCGTGGTGGTCGAGCTGACCCACCTCGCGACGCTCTACCACGACGACGTCATGGACGAGGCCCCCGTGCGCCGCGGCGCCCCCAGCGCCAACTCGCGCTGGGACAACTCGGTCGCCATCCTCACCGGCGACTTCCTGTTCTCCCGCGCCTCCCAGGTGCTCGCCGACCTCGGCCCGGAGGCCGTCCGGCTGCAGGCCGACGCGTTCGAACGGCTGGTCACCGGCCAGATCCTGGAGACCGCCGGCCCCCGCCCGGAGGACGACCCGCTCGACCACTACCTCGCCGTGCTGGCCGGCAAGACCGGCTCGCTGATCGCCGTCTCCTGCCGGATCGGCGCGCTGATGGCCGGCGCCGAGCCGTGGGTGACCGACATCCTCAGCGCGTACGGCGAGCGGATCGGCATCGCCTTCCAGCTGGCCGACGACGTGCTCGACATCGCCAGCGACGGCCACGAGTCCGGCAAGACCCCCGGCACCGACCTGCGCGAGGGCGTGCCGACGCTGCCCACGCTGCTGCTCCGGCAGATGCCGGTCGACGAGTCCGACCCGGCCGACCTGCGGCTGCGCGAGCTGGTCGAGAGCGACCTCGCCGACGACGACCTGCACGCCGAGGCGCTGCGCCTGCTGCGCCGCCACCCGGCACTGGAGCGCGCCCGCCGGGAGACCCTGCGGCACGCGGAGGAGGCCCGCGCGCTGCTCGACCCGCTGCCCGACAGCGCGGCCAAGGCGGCCCTCCAGGGCCTGTGCGACGCGGTGGCCATCCGCACCATGTGACCGGCGGCCCGTCGCATGTGCCCGGCCGTGCACCGGAGGTGACCGGCCGTCCGCCGCCTGTGACCGGCCGTCCGGGCCCTGCTCCGACCGGCCGGGCGCACCCGCCCGGCGGTCGGCGACCGCGGCCGGCGGGATTCTCCGCCCGGCGGACCGGGGCGTCCGCGGATAGGGAAGACTGACCTCGTCAGCACCGTCCGCAGCGCCGCCAACCGGAAGGCCACCATGCTTCGCGTCGTCATCGCCGAGGACTCCGTCCTGCTTCGGGAGGGTCTGACCAGGCTGCTGACCGACCGCGGTCTGGAGGTCGTGGCGGGGGTCGGCGACGGCGAGGCGCTGCTGAAGGCCGTCCACGACCTGGCCGGCGCCGGCGCCCTGCCCGACGTGGTGGTCGCCGACGTCCGGATGCCCCCGACCCACACCGACGAGGGGGTGCGCGCCTGCGTCACGCTGCGCGGCCTCTACCCCGAGGTGGGTGTCCTGGTGCTGTCGCAGTACGTCGAGGAGCGCTACGCCTCCGAGCTGCTGGCCGGCTCCACCCGGGGCGTCGGGTACCTGCTGAAGGACCGGGTGGCCGAGGTCCGCGAGTTCGTCGACGCCGTGGTGCGGGTGGCCGGGGGCGGCACCGCGCTGGACCCCGAGGTCGTCCAGCAGCTGCTCAGCCGCAGCCGCAAGGGCGATGTCCTGGCCGGGCTGACCCCGCGCGAGCGCGAGGTGCTCGGGCTGATGGCGGAGGGCCGGACCAACGCGGCGGTGGCCAAGCAGCTGGTGGTCTCGGACGGCGCGGTGGAGAAGCACGTCAGCAACATCTTCCTCAAGCTGGGCCTGGCCCAGAGCTCCGAGGACCACCGGCGGGTGCTCGCGGTGCTCACCTACCTGAACTCGTAGCGGGGCCGCCCGCGGGCCGACGGCGGGGGTGACAGCGGGGCGCGGGCGGTCTCCGGCCCGCCGGACGGCCTCCGGCCCGCGTTCGCGCCCCTGTCCGCGACACGCGGGGGGCAGGGCGCGCGGAACCCGTCCGGGCGCCCGATCAGGGGCGTTCCCGCCGGTGTCCGGCCGGTCACCTACCGTGCTTCCGTGACATCCGGCGGTGATTTCCCGCCGCATCGGGTAGTTCCGTCCAAGGCAATCCTTACCCGCATAGGATGCGAGAGGTGCACCAGGCGGACGGGGCACACGGCTCACGCCCGCGGCTGGTGCCCACGAGGAGGTCCGCGGCAGTGACCAGTCAGGTCGATCAGTCAGAAGCGGTGGACGGTCCGGACGGCGACGAGGGCCGTTCCGGGCCCGGCGAGGGCCGCTCCGGCCCCGCCGTGCCGGCCGGTCCGCAGCCCAGGCGAGCCAAGCCGATCCGCAGATTGGACCGGGTGATCATCCGCTTCGCCGGGGACTCCGGCGACGGCATGCAGCTCACCGGTGACCGCTTCACCTCGGAGACGGCGTCCTTCGGCAACGACCTCTCCACCCTGCCCAACTTCCCGGCCGAGATCCGGGCCCCCGCCGGCACGCTCCCGGGGGTCTCGTCCTTCCAGCTCCACTTCGCCGACCACGACATCCTGACCCCGGGGGACGCGCCCAACGTCCTGGTGGCGATGAACCCGGCCGCCCTGAAGGCCAACGTGCCGGACCTGCCGCGCGGCGCGGAGATCATCGTCAACACCGACGAGTTCACCAAGCGCGCCCTGGCCAAGGTCGGCTACCCGGCCGACCCGCTGGGGGACGGCTCGCTGGAGGCCTACCACCTGCACAAGGTGCCGCTGACCACGCTGACCCTGGAGGCGCTCAAGGACAGCGGGCTGACCCGCAAGGACGCCGAGCGCGCCAAGAACATGTTCGCGCTGGGCCTGCTCTCCTGGATGTACCACCGGCCCACCCACGGCACCGAGTCCTTCCTGCGTACCAAGTTCGCCAAGAAGCCGCTGATCGCCGAGGCCAACATCAGCGCCTTCCGGGCGGGCTGGAACTTCGGGGAGACCACGGAGTCCTTCGCCGTCTCGTACGAGGTGCCGCCGGCCAAGCTGCCACCGGGCCGCTACCGCAACATCTCCGGCAACCTGGCCCTGTCGTACGGACTGATCGCCGCCTCCGAGCGCTCCGGGCTGCCGCTCTACCTCGGCTCGTACCCGATCACCCCGGCCTCGGACATCCTGCACGAGCTGAGCAGACACAAGAACTTCGACGTGCGGACCTTCCAGGCGGAGGACGAGATCGCCGGCATCGGCGCGGCGCTCGGTGCCTCGTTCGGCGGCGCGCTGGGCGTGACCACCACCTCCGGCCCGGGCGTCGCCCTGAAGAGCGAGACCATCGGCCTGGCCGTCTCGCTCGAACTGCCCCTGCTGGTGGTCGACATCCAGCGCGGCGGTCCGTCCACCGGCCTGCCGACCAAGACCGAGCAGGCGGACCTGCTGCAGGCGATGTTCGGCCGCAACGGCGAGGCGCCGGTGCCGATCGTCGCCCCGGCGACCCCGGCCGAGTGCTTCGACGCGGCCCTGGAGGCGGCCCGGATCGCCGTCACCTACCGCACCCCGGTGTTCCTGCTGTCGGACGGCTACCTGGCCAACGGGTCCGAACCCTGGCGGATCCCCGAGGTCGGCGAACTGCCCGAGATCACCCCGGACTTCGCGACCGGCCCGAACCGCGAGGACGGCGCGTTCTGGCCCTACCAGCGGGACCCGCAGACGCTGGCCCGCCCCTGGGCTGTGCCCGGCACGCCGGGCCTGGAGCACCGGATCGGCGGGATCGAGAAGCAGGACGGCACGGGGAACATCTCCTACGACCCCGCCAACCACGACTTCATGGTCCGCACCCGCCAGGCGAAGGTGGACGGCATCGCGGTGCCGGCGCTGGAGGTCGACGACCCCGGCGGCGAGGCACGGGTCCTGGTCCTCGGCTGGGGGTCGACGTACGGGCCGATCACCGCCGCCGTCCGCCGGGTCCGGGCCGACGGCGGGCAGGTCGCCCAGGCGCACCTGCGCAACCTCAACCCGTTTCCGGCCAATCTCGGTGCGGTGCTGAAGGGTTACGACAAGGTCATCGTTCCCGAGATGAACCTCGGGCAGCTGGCGCTGCTGCTGCGGGCCAAGTACCTGGTGGACGCGCAGTCCTACAACCAGGTGCGTGGACTGCCGTTCAAGGCGGCCCAGTTGGCGGACGTGCTGGGGGCGGCGATCGGCAGCCTGGACGCGGCGGGTGCTGCCTCGGGTGCTGCCTCGGGTGCTGCTTCGGAGGCGGCCTCGGAGGCTGCTTCGGCGAACGAGGAGGACAACCGATGAGCGAGAAGTTCCCCTCCTTGAAGCTGGTGCCGAAGGCCGAAGGGCCCCAGACCGCCAAGGAGTTCAAGACCGACCAGGAGGTCCGCTGGTGTCCCGGCTGCGGGGACTACGCGATCCTGGCGGCGGTGCAGGCCTTCATGCCGGAGCTGGGGATCAAGCGGGAGAACACCGTCTTCGTCTCCGGCATCGGGTGTTCCTCCCGTTTCCCGTACTACATGAATACCTATGGGGTGCACTCGATCCACGGGCGCGCACCGGCCATCGCCACCGGGCTGGCGTCCTCCCGGCAGGACCTGAGCGTCTGGGTGGTGACGGGTGACGGCGACGCCCTCTCGATCGGCGGCAACCATCTGATCCACGCGCTACGGCGGAACGTCAATCTGAAGATCCTGCTGTTCAACAACCGGATCTACGGCCTCACCAAGGGCCAGTACTCGCCGACCAGCGAGGTCGGCAAGATCACCAAGTCCACGCCGATGGGCTCACTGGACGCGCCCTTCAACCCGCTCTCGCTGGCCATCGGCGCGGAGGCCTCCTTCGTCGCCCGGACCATCGACTCCGACCGCCAGCACCTCCAGTCCGTGCTGCGGGCGGCGGCGGAGCACGAGGGCACCGCGCTGGTGGAGATCTACCAGAACTGCAACATCTTCAACGACGGCGCCTTCGAGATCCTGAAGGAGTCCGGCACCCGGGACGAGGCCCTGATCCGCCTGGAGCACGGCCAGCCGATCCGCTTCGGCGCCGACGGGGCGCAGGGCGTCTTCCGGGACGCCGGCGGCGAGCTGTACGTCGACACCGTCACGGCCGACAACGAGGCCTCGGTGGTGGTCCACGACGCCCACGCCGCAGGCTCCGCGGCGGCGTTCGCGCTCTCCCGGATCGCCGACGCCGACACCCTGCACCACACCCCGATCGGTGTCCTGCGCAGCGTCCGCCGGCCGGTCTACGACGAGCTGATGGCCGCCCAGCTGACCACCGCCGTGGCGCAGCGCGGCACCGGCGACCTGGCGGGTCTGCTGGCCGGCAGCGACACCTGGACGGTCGACTGACCGTCACTGGGCGGACGACGGCGCCCCGGCGGGAGCGATCCCTCCCCGCCGGGGGCCACCGCCGGGTCGATATGACAGGTGTCATCCCGAAGAGCTGCCCCCGGGCACTACGGGCCGACGCCCGCCCGGGCCTACCGTTCTTGCCATGACGAACACGAAGCTCGTTGACACCAGGACCGACGTCCACGTGAGCATCATCGGTGGCACCCGGCTGGCGGGCCGGGAGGTCCACCGCCGCACCGTGACCGCCTCGCTGATCGGCGGTGCGGACATCGACCTGACGGATGTGGAGATCCCCGACGGCGCCGAGCTCCGGATCACCAAGCTGAGCCTGATCGGCGGGGTGAGGCTGAGGGTCCGCCCGAACGTGCGCGTCGTGGTCAGCGGTCTGCGCCTCGGCGGCGTCCGCGACGACGGCCGTACCGAACTCGGCGGTCCGACCGTGCACGTGAGGGCCTGGGGCCTGCTCGGCGGTGTGAGCGTCCGCCGCCCGTGAGCACCCGGGGTCGTGAGCGTCCGGTCGGTCGGAGGGAGGTCGGTCGGGGGGAGGTCGGTCGGGGGGAGGTCGGCCGGTCCGTGGTCCGGTGCGGCTGGGTATCGTCCGGGTATGGCCGAACTGATCGCACCGACCACCCGCCTGCACGCCAACTGGCTTGAGGCGCACAAGGAATGGGGCCCGGGGAGCCACGAGGACGGCTTCGGGCTCACGCCGGGCGACGAGGTCGACTCCCCGGCCGGCTTCGCCGCCTGGATCTCCCGGCTGGCCGCCGAGGAGGCGCCGTCGCACCCGGCCGAGGCCGGGGCACTGGCCTTCCGCTACCGCTGGATCGTGGAGGACGGCCGGGTCCTGGGCGGCATCGTCCTGCGGTACGGAGTGCACGGCTTCGTCCCGTACTTCGGCCACATCGGCTACGGCATCCGGCCCTCCGCCCGCCGCCGCGGACTGGCGGCGTGGGCGTTGGGCCGGATGCTCGACGAAGCCCGCACGGTCGGCCTGGACCGCGTCCTGGTCGCCTGCGCGGTGGACAACATCGCCTCGGTCCGGACCATCGAGGGCCGGGGAGGTGTTCTCGAAAGCGTCCAGGACACCAAGTTCGGTGCCGTTCGCCGCTACTGGATCGGGCTCCAGGGTGACCCGGCGCCCGTCGCCCGGCCGACGGCCGGGGTGTCGTCGCGGACGTCCGGTTCCTGTCGCCGGACTCCTACTGCTGGACCCACTCGACCAGCTGGATGACCACCCCGTTCGGGTCGGTGACCTGGAACAGCCGCTCGCCCCACGGCTCGTCGCGCAGCGGCATGGTGATCTCCACGCCGGCGGCCCGCAAGCGGGCCTCCTCGGCTGCCACGTCCGCCACGGTGAACGCCAGGATCAGCCCGGCGGCGTGCTGGTCCCGGAAGCCCTCGGGCAGCACGTCGAGGCCGCGGCGCAGGTAGACGACGTTCATCCCGGAGTCCGGGCGCCCGAGCGAGGCGAAGCCGTCGGCCGCCATCTGCTCGGCGAACCCGAAGTGCTGCTGGAGGAAGGCGGCGGAGGCGGTGACGTCCTCGACGGTGAGTGAGACGGCGGCGCCGGTGATCTGCATGGAGGAGTGCCCTTTCGTCGGCGATTATCCCGTACGCAGTACACTATACATAGTACAGAGAATTGCGCCAGAGGTCTGCGAGGGGGAGTGGGCGGGGAGCGCGCGGGATCGGGGCTTGTGTTGGAGTGAACTCCAACTCATACCGTCGTCATGTCGGCCGGGGAGGACTCCTCCCGGGGCCGGAAGCCCGATCGCCCGTCCCTGATTGCGGCCGTCCCGACGGCAGAAACGGATCACCCATGACGAACGCCATCGCCACCGCCTCCACCATCGCCGCCGCCACCGCGGCTGTCCGGCAGGAGCGCTTCGACCACGGCATGGGCGTCCTGGCCCGGATCGACGGCGAGAGCGGCCAGAAGGTCATCGAGGCGCTGGCGGACGTCTCGCCGGAGCTCGGCCACCAGGTCGTCGCCTGGGCCTTCGGCGACATCTACGACCGCCCGGGCCTGGCGCCGCGCGACCGGCAGCTGGTGACCCTCGGCATGCTCACCGCGCTCGGCGGCTGCGAACCCCAGCTGGAGGTGCACATCAACGCGGCCCTCAACGTCGGGCTCGGTCGGGAGGAGATCGTCGAGGCGCTGCTGCACTCGGCCGTCTACTGCGGGATGCCCCGCGCCCTCAACGCGACGTTCGTCGCCAAGAAGGTCTTCGGGGAGCGCGGCCTGCTGCCCGTCGCAGTGCCGGCCGAGGGCTGACCCCGAGTGGGGCCGGGGGGTGGGGGTGGGGGTGCGGCGGGGCTTCAGGAGTCGGAGGCGCCCGGGTCGGAGCGGCGGGACGACTTGGCAAAGGCCTTGAAGGCGGCGAGGAGCCCGTCACGGGCGACCCCCGCGAACAGTACGGCGACCCGCAGCGGGTAGTTCCGGGCGTACCGGGCCCGAACGGAGCGGACGGCACGCGGGGCCGCGGGGTCCTGGCGGAGCGTCGGGCGGTGGGGCTCGTTCATGAGGGGACGGTACCTCGGGGGGTCGGCGTGCGGCCGCGGCTGGCGGGGTTGGTGAAGTCGGTGGGGTCGGAGCGCGAGGTGCGGTCGCCGGGCCGGTGGGACCGGCCCGGCGACCGCACCTCGCACCACTACTTCCAGAAGATGGCGCCCTTGCCCAGGCTGTAGGGCGCGCCCCAGTATTCGGCGCCCGAGACCTTGGTGGCCGCCGGGGCGAGGGCGACGGCGCAGCCCTGGGCGGTCTGGCCGTTGGTGAAGCCCTTCGGCAGCGAGGGGTTCGCGCACTTGGCGAAGCCGCCGATGATCATCAGTTCCTGGGCCTCGCTGCCGTCCGGCAGGAGGCCCTTGACGTGGTCCACGCTGGTGTAGGCCAGGTCGGTGGTGCCGGTGTTGGTGACCGAGTACCGCACGTAGTACGGGACGAGCCCCTTGGCCTTGTCACCGAGCTTGAGTGCGGCCAGGTCGGCCGGGTCGCCGGTCTCGATCGCGGTGACCGACAGGGCGATGACGCCCTTGGTGCTGCCGGAGCTGAACTGCACCTGGGCGGGCTGGCCGATCTTGAAGGTCTGCCCGGGGGTGGCGTCGGTGCCGCCGCCGGCCGCGGGAGCGGCTGCGGGCGCGCTGGTGGCCGCGGTGGTGGGAGTGCCGGTGGCGGCACCCGACGGGCTGGCCGCGGCCGGCGTGCTCGCGGAGGCGGCCGGGGTCGTCGGCGCGGCGGCCGGTGGCGGAGTGCTGCTCGCCGTGTCGGCCGCCGGGTCGTCGTTGCAGGCGGTGAGGGTCAGGGCGCCGACCGCTGCGAGACCGACGAGCGTCCACATGCGCTTGCGGGTGTGGATGCCGTTCATAGGAGGTTCCCCCGTGTTCCGGGCCGTCAGGCGGCGGCCCTGCTGAGATCTTGATAGCGGGGCCGGGGGGTCGGGGGCCATGGCTTCGGCGCGGTTCGGCCCGAATGTGACGTGACCGCGTCGGAGTTGTCGACGAGCCGGTACAGTAGCGCCCCTTGCGCCCGGCCGCCCGGCTGCCGAACCGCAAGGCGCTGAACCGGCCCTGACGGAGGGACGCGGCGGGTACCGGGCCCGTTGCGGAGGCGTCTCGGAGGCGTCTCGACCGGACGCCCCGCCCGCGCGCCTGGCTACGGTGGTGGCCATGAGTACGGGGGGCGGATCGGCCTGGGCCGGGGTACGGCGGGTCTTGCTGACGTTGTCGGGCGTGGTCGTGGCCGGGGCGGTGATCCTCGTCGCGGCCGTCCTGTGGCAACTGCACGACCTCACCACCGTGCCCCCCGCACCGGACGCGAGCGCGCTCGCCCGGGCCGCCGACACGCGTGCGGCCCGCGACCGGGCGGTGGCGTTCGCCGACGAGCAGACCGGACTGGTCCGGGCGGCCGCGCCCTGGGCGGAGGCGCTGGACAGCTCGGTCGCCGACCTGTGCGAGGCCCGGGCCGCCTCCGGCAGCTTCGGCAGCAAGCCGGTGTGGTCGGGGGTGATGTGCCGGCGGACGACGGTGCTGTACGCCGCGTTCGACGGTGAGATCGAGCCCCGGCTGGCCGAGCTGGACCGGGCGCTGGCCGGCGTCGGCTGGAAGCCGCGCAGCGGCGGCAGGGACTTGGTGCGGGAGCTGCACTACCAGCACAGCCCGGGTGGCGACGCCTCGGCCGAGCAGACGGCCGAGGCGCTGGCCCGGCCGAACTCGGTCGCCGTCGACCACACGCGCGGCGCCGGGCAGAACTCCGTCACCCTGACCGTCGCGGTCGCGGACGGCAAGGGTCTGCCCAGGATCAGGGGCAGTTGGGACGACTCGTCAACCCTGCGCGGGCCGGACGCGAAGCCCTACGCGGACGGTGAGTCCGAGCGGGTCGTGTACCAGGACTGGCGGCGCGTGGACGCCGAGGCACTTCAGGCGAAGGCCTACGCGAACCACCGGTACCTGCTGGCGATCGGCGTGACTCAGCTCTACGCCGCCGGCTGCCCGGGCGCCACGTGCAACGGGAGCGCACCGAGCTGGTGACGGCCGGCCCGGAAGGCCCCGGGTCGGAGTGGGAAGTCGGCCGGTCCGACGCCCTGCTCCGCGACTCATTGCCCCTGCGGCGCCTCGGGATGTGGTGACTGGGGCGGCTCGTTCGTGGTGTGTTCCGGCTGGGGCCGGCGCCCTCGGCCGGCCTCGGGTCGGAGTGGGAAGTCGGCCGGTCCGACGTCCCGCTCCGCGCGTTAGCGCCCCTGCGTCACCTCAGGAGGCGGCGTCGGAACGCTGCGGGGTGGAGGCGGAGCCGGGTGTTGCGGTTCCGGCCGATGCGGCCGGTCACCGGGACGGGCCGAACCCGGGCAACGGGTCCTGGTCGACCTCGTGGCGGGCGACCCGTTCGGTCGGGTCCCGGCACTCCGGGCCCAGCCGCAGGATGCGGGATTCCGGGTCGCGCAGCGGGCGGTGGCAGCGGCGGCAGGTGACTCGGGAGCGGACGACCTCTGCCGAGTCGGTGCCGGGGAGTGGCTCGGGGGTGCGGTCGGTCATGGGTCGACCCTAGAGCTTGCCCGACGGTGCCCGCCGGGGGCCCGCCCGGCCCCGCAGTCCGGACGCGCCGCTGTTCTCCTCCGGGTGCGCTCCGGCGGTGCGCCCGGCGGGCCCTGTCCGGGCGGGCGCGTGAAAGGATTCCCCCATGGCGAGTGAACGCAGCAGTGCGGGGGATCCGGCGCGGACGCTGGCACTGCTCTGGGGCGTGTCGACCGAGGAGAAGCCGGGCCGTCGTGGTCCCCGGCAGGCGAAGTCGCCCGCGGAGATCGCGGCCGTGGCGATCGCGCTGGCCGACGCCGACGGCGTGGACGCGGTGACGATGCGGCGAGTGGCGCAGGAACTGGGCGTCTCCCCGATGGCGCTCTACACGTACGTCCCCGGCAAGGCCGAGCTGCTCGACCTGATGCTGGACACCGTCTACGCGACCATGCCGCGCAGCGCCCCCTCCGACGAGGGCTGGCGGGCCAGGGTCGCCGCGGTCGCGGACGACAACCGCGCGCTCTACCGCGCCCACCCCTGGGTGGCAAGCATCTCGACCAGCCGTCCGCCGCTGGGGCCGGGGCTGATGGCCAAGTACGAGTACGAGTTGTGCGCCCTGGAGGGCACCGGGCTGCCGGACGTGGAGCTGGACGCCGCGCTCACCCACCTGCTGGGTTTCGTCCAGACCTGTGCCCGCATGGGTGCCGACGACCGCGCCGCGCAGCAGGACAGTGCGATGACCGACGAGCAGTGGTGGGCGGCCAACGCGGACCTGCTGGCCCGGGTCTTCGACGCCGAGCGGTACCCGGTCGCCGCCCGTGTCGGTGCGGCCGCCGGCGAGGCGCACGGCGGCGCGTACAGCGCGGACCACGCGTACGCCTTCGGCCTGGCCCGAGTGCTGGACGGGTTCGCGGCGCTGATCGCGGAGCGGTAGCCACCCGGCGGGGCCGCGAATCTGTAGACCGGTCGGTTGATTCTCGACGCCTTAGGTAGACCGGTCTGCATATTCGCCAGCTGCACGGGCCCGGAATCGCTAGACCGGTCTACAGAAACACCCCTTGAGGCCCATCTCTGTAGACCGACCGACATAAAACGCGTCGGCCCCACCCCCGAGCCCGCCCCGCCTCAGCGCGGGCGGGCGTCGTACCCGGCGCGGGCCTCCTGGACGACGGGGACGCGCTGCTCGGACCAGCGGGCGAGGGCCGCCACCAGGTGGGCGGCCTCCCGGCCGAGCGGGGTGAGGCTGTAGTCCACCCGTGGCGGGATCACCGGATGGGCCTCGCGGAGGACGAAGCCGTCGCGCTCCAGGGTCTGCAGGGTCTGCGCGAGCATCTTCTCGCTCACCCCGGACACCCGTCGGCGCAGCTCGCTGAACCGGTAGCCGCGTTCGTCCAGCGCCGCCAGCACCAGGACGCCCCACCGGCTGGTGACGTGCTCCAGTACGCCGCGGGAGGGGCACATGCGGTCGTAGACGTCCGGCGGCGGCAGCTCGCCGAGCGGCGCGGCCGGCCGGGCCGTGGAGGGGGTGGCGGCGTCGGAAGCGGCGGGGGCAGCAGGGGCGGCGCCCTGGGCCATTACCTGCATGTCATTACCTGCATGTCAGTACCCTACTTTGAAGTGCGTACTTTCGAGAAGTAAGTGCCCCTCCTAGGGTGAGTGTCGAGGCCGAGATGGATCGGCCGTCCGACCGGGAGTTCAACGGGCAATGGCCCGAACCGAACCGAACCGAACCGACCTGACCCGAACCGACCCGACCCAGGGAGCAGCAACATGTACGTCGTCACCGGTGCCACCGGACAGCTCGGCCGGCTGGTCGTCGAGGGCCTGCTGGCCGAGGTCCCCGCCGGCGAGGTGGCGGTGGTCGTCCGCGACGCCGAGAAGGCCGCCGACCTCGCCGCCCGCGGCGTGACCGTCCGGGTGGCCGACTACGACCGTCCGGAGAGCCTGGCGGGCTCCTTCGCGGCCGGCGACCGGGTGCTGTTCATCTCGGGCAGCGAGGTCGGCCGCCGCATCCCGCAGCACACCGCCGTGATCGAGGCGGCGCGCGCCGCCGGCGTCGCGCTGCTCGCGTACACCAGTGCGCCCGGCGTGGCCACCTTCCGGCTGGCGGACGAGCACAAGGCCACCGAGGCGGCGATCCGGGAGTCCGGGCTGCCCTTCTCGTTCCTCCGCAACGGCTGGTACACCGAGAACTACCTGGGCGACGCCGCCGGCACGGTGGCGCGCGGCATGGTGATCGGCAGCGCCGGGCAGGGCCGGGTGGCCACCGCCCCGCGTGCGGACTACGCCGCCGCGGCGGTCGCGGTGCTGCTCGGCGAGGGGGACGAGGGTGGTCACGCGGACACCGTGTACGAGCTCAGCGGTGACGTCGCGTGGAGCCTGCCGGAACTGGCCGCCGAGCTGGCGCGGGTCTCGGGCCGACCCGTCGAGCACCGCGAGGTGACCCCGGCCGAGCACCGCGCGGTCCTGGTCGGCGCGGGCCTGCCGGAGGGTTTCGCCGACGTCCTGGTGGACGTGGACGCCGGTATCGCACGCGGCGAACTGGCCGGCACCCCGGGTGACCTGGCCCGGCTGATCGGCCGCCCGACCGTCCCGCTGGCGGAGAGCGTGCGCACGGCGCTGAGCGCCTGACGCACCGGAGCGCCGCCCGGGCCGACCGCGAAACCGCAGGTCGGTCGGGCGGCGTCTCATGTCATGAGCAAAATGCGAATACGGAGATGACAGTCGGCCCCCGCGCCCGCTACCGTCGGCACGACATTGGTGCGCGCGGAGGGCAGGCCGTCGATGGCGGAGACAACCCAGCAGGAGGCCGGCCGGGGCCTTTGGTACGGCCTGGCGGCGTACGGGATGTGGGGGCTCTTCCCGTTGTTCTGGCCGCTGCTGGAGCCGGCCGCCGCCGACGACATCCTCGCCAACCGGATGGTCTGGTCACTGGTCGCCGTCGTCGTACTGCTGCTCGCCCAGCGGCACTGGGGCTGGATACGCCCGCTGCTGCGCCAGCCCCG
Source organism: Kitasatospora sp. NPDC005748 (assembly GCF_040630735.1). Lineage (NCBI taxonomy): Bacteria > Bacillati > Actinomycetota > Actinomycetes > Kitasatosporales > Streptomycetaceae > Kitasatospora > Kitasatospora sp. NPDC005748. The sequence continues at coordinate 67,809 of NZ_JBEXYD010000020.1, read as the reverse complement.
CCGGCTCGCCATGCTGGGCGGGGCCGCCGCCGTGATCTCGGTCAACTGGGGCGTCTACATCTGGGGGGTCAACGCCGGTCACGTCGTCGAGACCAGCCTCGGCTACTTCATCAACCCGCTGGTCACCATCGCCTTCGGCGTGGTGGTGCTCAAGGAGCGGCTGCGGCCCGCCCAGTGGGCTGCCGTCGGCATCGGCGCCCTCGCGGTGGCGGTGCTGACCGTCGGCTACGGACGGCTTCCCTGGATCGCGCTGACCCTGGCCTTCTCCTTCGGGACGTACGGGCTGCTCAAGAAGACGGTCGGGCTGAGCGGGCTGGAGAGCCTGGCCGCCGAGAGCGCCTTCATGTTCCCGTTCGCCCTCGGGTACCTGGTCTACCTGGCACTCGTCGGCCGCGGCACCTTCGGGCACACCGTGGCGGGGTCGTTCGGCTGGGGGCACTCCGGGCTGCTGATGCTCAGCGGGGTGATCACCGCGATCCCGCTGCTCTGCTTCGGCGCGGCGGCGGTCCGGGTGCCGCTCACCGTGCTCGGGCTGCTGCAGTACCTGGCGCCGTTGTTCCAGTTCCTGATCGGTGTCACGGTGTTCCACGAGTCCATGCCGCCCGCCCGCTGGGCCGGCTTCTCGCTGGTCTGGGCCGCGCTGGCGCTGCTGACCTGGGACGCGCTGCGCCGGGTGCGGAGCGATCGGGCGGAGCGGGCCGCCGTCCTGGCCCGGTCGGCCGCCGCCGTCCCGGCCGACGCCCTGGGCCCGGCCGACGCCCCGACTGCCAGCCCGGCCGACGCCCCGACCGCCCCGGCCACCGCACCCACCCCGCCCCTCGACGCGGCCCCGGCGCCCACCCGCTGACGGGGGCGCGCAGGGCCGGCCGGCGGGGCGGCCCCGGCCCCCGCCGGCCCGCTACGCGGTGATGTCCCGGCTGGTGAAGCGCGACCACGCGGCCGAGCCGAAGACGGCCACGTACGCGGCCTGCAGCCCGAGGTTCTCCAGCACGCCGTCCCAGTACATCGGTTCGCGCAGCAGGTCCCCGAAGCTCAGCCAGTGGTGGGTGAAGAGGAACGGCTGGATCGCGTGCAGCTGGGGGAAGCTGTCGAGGATCTGGACGGTGATCACCAGGCTGACGGTGGCGGCCATCGCCGCGATGCCGCTGCCGGTGAGCGTCGAGATGAAGAGCCCGATCGCGACCAGTCCGGACAGCGAGGCGGCCACGACCAGCGCCACCAGCACCGCCCGCAGCAGCGCCGGGCCGAGCCCGATGGTCTCCCCGGAGATCAGCGTGACCTCCCCGAGCGGGAACAGCGCGGCGCCGGTGGCGAGCGCCGCCAGCGCGACCGTCGCCGTCGCCGCCAGGCAGAACGCCAGACCGGCCGTGAACTTGGCGGCCAGCAGCCTGGTCCGCCCGGCCGGCGCGACCAGCAGGTAGCGCAGGGTGCCGCCGGCCGCCTCGCCGGCCACCGAGTCGCCGGCGACCACCCCGACCGTCATCGGCAGGAAGATCGGCAGGGCCACCGCGAGCGAGGTGAAGACCAGGAAGAGGCCGTTCTGCGTCACCTGCGCGATGAAGGCCGGGCCCCCGCCGCCCTGCGACCCGTCGGTCTCGATCCTGACCACCACACCGATCAGGACCGGCAGCACCCCGAGGATCCCCAGCAGCACGATCGTCCGCATCCGGCGGAAGGTCAGCAGCAACTCGCTGCGGAACAGCGCCAGGAACCCGGCCGTCGTCTGCGCCCGGCGCCCGGTCACCCCGGGAACGCCCGGCAGGCCCGGCGCACCCACCGCGCCCGGCGCACCCGCCGCACCCGCCGCACCCGCTGTCCCCACCGTCTCCGGTACGGCCGGAGCCTCAGCCCGCGACATCGAAGCCCTCCCCGGTCAGCGCCACGAAGGCGTCCTCCAACGTGCCCCGCTCCACTCCGAAGCCCCGCACCCGCACCCCGGCCGCGACCAGCGCCGCGCAGAGCTCCGGCAGGCCGTCCTCGGCGAGCGCGTCCGGCGCCCCCTCGACCCGGTCCTCGCCCGGCAGCACGTCGCGGACCCGGTGCGCCGCCAGCACCCCGGCGGCCAGCGCCACGTCGGGGGTGCGGACCACCAGCCGCCCCTGGGCCCGGGCGGCCAGCTCGGCCACGGTGCCCTGCACCAGCAGCCGGCCGCGCGACATCACCGCGGCGTGCGTGCAGACCTGCTCGATCTCGTCCAGCAGGTGGGAGGAGAGGAAGACCGTGGTTCCCTCGGCCGCGACCTCCCGGATCAGCGCCCGGATCTCCCGCATGCCCTGCGGGTCGAGGCCGTTGGTCGGCTCGTCCAGCACCAGCAGCTCGCGCGGCTGGAGCAGGGCCGAGGCCAGGCCGAGCCGCTGCTTCATGCCGAGCGAGTACGCCCGCGCCTTCTTCCCGGCCGCGGCGGTCAGCCCCACCCGGTCCAGCGCCTCGGTGACCCGCTGCCGGCGGGTGCGCGGGTCGGCGGTCGGATCGGCCGCGTCGAACCGGGCCAGGTTGTCCCGGCCGGAGAGGAAGCCGTACAGCGCCGGGCCCTCGATCAGCGCGCCGACCCGCGGCAGCACCGCGGTGACGGACTGCGGCATCGACGCGCCGAGCACGGTGGCCACCCCCGAGGTGGGCGCGATCAGGCCCATCAGCATGCGGATGGTGGTGGTCTTGCCGGAGCCGTTGGGCCCGAGGAAGCCGAAGACCGAACCGCGGGGGACGGTCAGGTCCAGCCCGTCCACGGCGAGCTGCCCGCCCCGGAAGCGCTTGGTCAGCCCCCGGGTGCTGATCACGGCGTCGGACGGGGACCAGGACGGAGCGGCGGACCCGTACGGAGCGACGGACCCGGAGGGAGCGGCGGACCCGGAGGGAGCGGCGGACCCGGACCGGCCGTCGCCGGTGGCGGGAGCAGTGGACGGGGCGACGGCGGGTACGGCCGCGGGGGCCGGGCGCACCTCGGCGCCCCGGCCCCCGGCCGGCTCCGTAACGTCCCCCGTTACAGGAGCCCGGGTCATTACTTCACCCCGGCCGCACTCTGCAGCACCGGCAGCGTCACCGCACCGGCGAACACCCGGCCGTCATCCGTGACCAGCACGTTCAGCACCTTGGTGCTGATCAGGCTGCCGCCCTGGACGGGCTTGCCGAGCGACTTGACCAGGCCCTGCACGCTCTGGCCCGGCGCCCGGCCCTCGCCCCCGTGCCGGCCCTGCTTGCCGGACTCCGCCGGTGCCGGGGCGGCGTCGCCGCTGGGCAGCCGGGTGCTCAGCACCGTCGTCCAGCCCTCGCCGACGACGTTCAGGCCGTCGGCGCCCGCCTGCTCCGGCGCGCCGCCGGGGGCCTGCCGGCCCTCGCCACCGGCCTCCGCCCGCTGCTCCGTCACCTTGGCGCCCTTGGGGGCCGAGAACTCGAAGGACTTGGCGGCCGGCCTGGCGAAGGAGACGTCCTTGAAGTGGACGTCCAGCACGGCGGAGCCGTCCGTCCCCTTGACCACCACCGCGAGCGGCACGCCGTTGTCGGCGGCCACCGCGATCCGCACCTCGCCGATGGTGGAGCCGGACTGGGTGGGCTTGACGCTGAGCTGGTACGCCTTCTGCCCGGCGACGTTCGCCGTGCCGTCGACGGTGACGGCGGTGGTGCCCGCGCCCGCCGCGAGGAACTCCTTGGCCGCCTCGGCCGGCGTGGTCGGCACCCCGGTGAGCGGCGCCCCGCCCCGGTGGCCCTCGGGCCGGCCACCCTGCGGGGCCGTCAGGTGCACGGCCTCGTTGGTGGAGCTGTCCCAGGCCCAGACCTGGTCGCCGTTGTGCACCAGCTCGTACTCGGAGAGGTTCTCGATCAGGCCGACGCGCTGGCGGTCCGGACCGTCCACCGCGACCCGCAGGGTGTGGTCCCCGCCGAGCAGGCCGGTCAGCTTGGCCTCCGGCGCGGCCGAGGAGCCCTGGCCGGCGCCGCCGGAGCCGAGTCCGCCGCCCGCGGCCGAGAACAGCTGGCTGGGCACCCCGAGGTCCGCGGAGACCGAGACCGTCCCCGAGAGCGTCTGGGCCTGCGAGCCGAGCGCCTTCGCCACCACCTGCTCCGCCGTCAACGCGGGCAGGTTCGGCGGGGCGTCGTCCGCCAGCGCGGGCACCAGCCCGATGCCCGCGGCGATCGTGCCCGCCACCGCCAGCGGCACCGCCACCCGCACCGCGGTGCGCCGGCCCGAGCGGTAGGGCGCGCCGCCGCCCGGGTGTCGTTCAGTCGTCGTGTCGTCCGTCATAGCGTCCAACCCCTCCGTAACCGTGACCGACTGCCTGTCCGCTCCATTACACGGCCCCGGGGCGCCCGAGTCATCGCTCTGCAGGGCCAGATCGGGGTCGGTCTCCCGGCGCAGACGACCCTGACAGGCCCTCAGGGTCACCTCCTCCGGAGGTACCGGAACTGGCGTAGGGTCGCGCCATGGACGCAACCTTCACCCCGACTGCGAACGCGATGCGGCGCGCCCTGCGCCGTGCCCGGGACGGTGTCGCGCTGGACGCGGCAGAGGCTGCGGTGCTGCTCCGGGCCAGAGGCGCGGACCTGACGGACCTCTGCGCTAGTGCGGCCCGGGTGCGCGACGCGGGCCTCGCGACGGCGGGCCGGCCCGGCGTCATCACCTACTCCAAGAGCGTGTTCATCCCGCTCACCCGGCTCTGCCGCGACAAGTGCCACTACTGCACCTTCGCCACCGTCCCCGGCAAGCTGCGCCGGGCCGCGCAGGGCACGGCGCGGGAGCTCCCCGGGCGCAGCCACGGGATGTTCATGTCGCCCGACGAGGTGCTGGAGGTGGCCCGGCGCGGGGCCGAACTGGGGTGCAAGGAAGCGCTGATCACCCTCGGGGACAAGCCCGAGGACCGCTGGCCCGAGGCTCGCGAGTGGCTGGACGCGCACGGCTACGACGACACCATCGCCTACGTCAGGGCGATGTCCATCCGCATCCTGGAGGAGACCGGCCTGCTGCCGCACCTCAATCCCGGGGTGCTGAGCTGGACGGACTTCCAGCGGCTCAAGCCGGTCTCGGCCTCCATGGGCATGATGCTGGAGACCACCGCGACCCGGCTCTGGAGCGAGCCCGGCGGCCCGCACTACGGCTCGCCGGACAAGGAGCCGGCCGTCCGGCTCCGGGTCCTGGAGGACGCCGGACGCAGCTCGGTGCCGTTCACCAGCGGGCTGCTGATCGGCATCGGCGAGACGTACGAGGAGCGCGCGGAGTCGCTCTTCGCGCTGCGCCGGGTCTCCCGGGCCTATCACGGCATCCAGGAGCTGATCCTGCAGAACTTCCGCGCCAAGCCGGACACGGCGATGCGCGGCATGCCCGACGCCGAGCTGGACGAGCTGGTCGCCACCGTCGCGGTGGCCCGGCACATCATGGGCCCGGCGGCCTGCCTCCAGGCGCCGCCGAACCTGGTGGACGGCGAGTACGAGCGGCTCATCGGCGCGGGGATCGACGACTGGGGCGGCGTCTCGCCGCTGACGCCCGACCACGTGAACCCCGAGCGCCCCTGGCCGCAGATCGACCGGCTGGCGGAGCGTTCGGCGGCGGCCGGCTTCGCGCTGCGCGAGCGGCTCGCCGTCTATCCCGAGTACGTCCGGCACGGCGAGCCGTGGCTGGATCCGCGGGTGCTGCCGCACGTCCGGGCGCTGTCCGACCCGGAGACCGGGCTGGCCCGCCCGGACGCCGTGGTCCAGGGCCTCCCCTGGCAGGAGCCGGAGGACCTGCCCACCTCGTACGGGCGGACGGACCTGCACGCCACCATCGACACCGAGGGCCGCACCGGCGACCGCCGGGCCGACTTCGAGGACGTGTACGGGGACTGGCAGGTGCTGCGCGAGCAGGTGCTCGCCAAGGGCGCCCCGGAGCGCCTCGCCGGCGATCTGCGCGGGGCACTGGCGACGGCCGCCGACGACCCCGCCCGGCTGACGGACGACCAGGCGCTGGCGCTGTTCCACGCGGACGGCCCGGCCCTGGACGCGCTCTGCCGGATCGCCGACGACGTGCGCCGCGCCGCGGTCGGCGAGGACGTCACCTACTGCGTCACCCGGAACATCAACTTCACCAACGTCTGCTACACCGGCTGCCGGTTCTGCGCCTTCGCCCAGCGCCGCACCGACGCGGACGCCTACACCCTCTCCCTGGAGCAGGTGGCCGACCGGGCCGCGCAGGCCTGGGAGGTCGGCGCCACCGAGGTCTGCATGCAGGGCGGCATCCACCCCGACCTGCCCGGGACGGCCTACTTCGACATCGCGCGCGCGGTGAAGGAGCGGGTGCCCGGCATCCACGTGCACGCCTTCTCGCCGATGGAGGTGGTCAACGGCGCGACCCGGACCGGCCTCTCGATCCGCGACTGGCTCCAGGAGGCGAAGGCGGCGGGGCTGGACAGCATCCCGGGCACGGCGGCCGAGATCCTGGACGACGACGTCCGCTGGGTGCTGACCAAGGGCAAGCTGCCCGCCGCGACCTGGGTGGAGGTCGTCACCACCGCGCACGAGTTGGGCATCCGCTCCTCTTCCACGATGATGTACGGCCACGTGGACAACCCGGGCCACTGGCTGGGCCACCTGCGGCTGCTGGCGGAGATCCAGCAGCGCACCGGCGGGTTCACCGAGTTCGTGACGCTGCCGTTCATCCACACCAACGCCCCGGTCTACCTGGCCGGCATCGCCCGGCCCGGGCCGACCGCGCGGGACAACCGGGCGGTGGTCGCGATGGCGCGGCTGCTCCTGCACCCGCACATCCCCAACATCCAGACCAGCTGGGTGAAGCTGGGGGCCGAGGGCGCGGCCGAGATGCTCCGCTCGGGCGCCAACGACCTGGGCGGCACGCTGATGGAGGAGACCATCTCGCGGATGGCCGGGTCGGCGTACGGCAGTTACAAGTCGGTCCGGGACCTGCGGGCGATCGCCGAGGCGGCGGGGCGCCCGCACCGGCAGCGCACCACCACCTACGGCGAGGTCCCCGCCGAGCGGCTGGCCGCGGCCCTGGCCTCGGACGGCCACCTGCCGGAGCTGCTGCCGGTCCTGGACTGACCTCCCCACCCGGTACCGGTGACGGCCCGCCGGGCTCCCCTGCCCGGCGGACCGCCGGCGGCACAGCCTGCCGGCCCGGAGACGGGCACGGCCCGGCACGGCAGGGAGCCCGGGGTGGCCGGCCGCGGCCTGCGCGTGGCGGTCGGCACCATCGTGTCGACGTGTGGTGTTCGAGGGAATCGCTCGACTTGTTCGGTCATTCGAATACAGTGCGAGGGCGCGCGGCCGGCCGAGCGTCGCGCTCCCCGGTTCCCGGACGAAAGGCGCTCCGTCGTGATGCCACTGTGGTCACGAGCCCAGCAGCAGGACTTCCGCAGCCGGGTGCGGGGCTGTCTGCTCGGCGGGGCGATCGGTGACGCGCTCGGCGCGGGCGTCGAGTTCGAGTCGCTGGAGAAGATCCGGGCCGCGCACGGCCCGCTCGGCGTGACCGGCTACATACCCGCCTACGGGCGGCTCGGGGCGGTCACCGACGACACCCAGATGGTGCTCTTCACCGTGGACGGGCTGATCCGCGCCCACATCCGGCGGGACACCGGCAGCTGGCACCCGCCCACCGACCTCCATCTCGCCTATCTGCGTTGGGCCGCCACCCAGCGGGACTGGGGCCCGGACGAGCGCCGCACCGACCTCGGCTGGCTCGGCCGCGAGGAGTGGCTGTACGCCCAGCGCGCCCCCGGCCAGGCCTGTCTGTCCGGCCTCTCCGGCCCGGACGCGGACCGCCTCGGCACCGTGGAGGTGCCCAAGAACCCGCACTCCAAGGGCTGTGGCACGGTGATGCGGGCGGCGCCGTTCGGGCTGCTCACCACCTGGGAGCCGGGCCTGGTGTTCCAGCTGGCCGTGGAGTGCTCGGTGCTGACGCACGGCCACCCCACCGGCTACCTCTCGGCCGGCGCCCTGGCGGTGATCGTCCAGACGGTGGCCCGCGGCGGCACCCTGGAGGAGGGCGTCCACCTGGCGCTCGCCCTGCTCTCCGAGCGTCCGGCGCACGAGGAGACCACGGCGGCCCTGCGGGCGGCGCTGGACGCGGTACGGGCCGGCGAGCCGTCGGCGGAACGGGTCGAGGCGCTGGGCGAGGGCTGGGTCGCCGAGGAGGCGCTGGCGATCGGGGTGTACTGCGCGCTGGTCGCCCACGACGTGCGCTCGGGCCTGCTGCTGGCGGTGAACCACTCGGGGGACAGCGACTCAACCGGCGCCATCTGCGGCAACCTGCTCGGGGTGCTGCACGGGGACAGCGCCCTGCCGCCCGGCCTGGTGGCCGCGCTGGAGGGGCGCGGCGCCCTGCTCGAACTGGCCGACGACTTCGTCCTGGAGCTGATGCACGGGCCGGAGCTGCACGGCCTGGACACCCCGGAGGGCGCCGCCTGGGCGGACCGCTACCCGGTGCTGCGCTGACGTTCCACCCGGCCCGGTGGGCCCTGGGCCCGATCGGCCCGGTCCGCCGGCGCGCGGCCGCGTAGGTGCCGGTAGCGGCGCCCGCGGCCCCGGGGGAGGGCGGCGGACACCGCTACGGGCGACTGCGCCGAGAACGGCGCGGTGGCTCAGAAGCCGCCGAACACCCCTGCTCCGGCATCGACGGCGAACGCCTTCCAGGCCTCGGCCGAGAAGTTCAGCTGAGGACCCTGGGGATCCTTGGAGTCCCGCACCGCGACGGCGCCCGCAGCCGGCGTGGCGATCTCCACACAGGCGCCGTTGCCGCCGCTGTGGGTGCTCTTCCGCCAGGTCGTCCCGTTCTCGAAGGTGGTGCTCATGCGTGGTATCCCTCTTCAATCGTGGCTATCAGTGACCGGCTCTCGACCACTCCGAGCGCCGCTGCCCGCAGGTGGTCGTAGAGACTGGTATAGCGGCGCACGTCGGCTTCCTTCTCCAGGTAGAGATCGCTCGTCACCCCTTCGAAGTAGACAACCGTGGAATCGGCTGACTCGGGGAACTCCAGCAGGGAGAATGTCCCGGTCATGCCGGGGTGGGCGCCGTGCGAGAAGGGGATCACCTGGATCGTGATGTTCGGGCGCTGGCTCAGCTCCAGCATGTGCTTCAGCTGATCGGCCATCACCGCCCGGTTGCCCACTTCGCGGCGCAGCACCGCCTCGTCTATGACGGTCCAGAGGCTGCCCAGCGGGTTCTCGCCGTGGACGCGGTCCTGGCGCTTCATCCGGACCTGCACCCGCCGCTGGACGGAGAGCGCGTCGGTGTCCGGCTGGGTGCCCTCCACGACGGCCTGGGCGTACTGCTCGGTCTGCAGCAGCCCCGGGACGAACGAGGACTCGTAGGCGCGGATCGACGAGGCCTCGGCCTCCAGGCCGATGTACACGCTGTACGGGGTCGGCATGTCGTTGAAGTCGTGCCACCAGCCGCGCTGGCGGGACTCCCGCGCCATCTCCATCAGGCTGGCCCGCATGGCCTCGTCGGTCACGTTGTAGACGTCGCAGAGGTCGCGCACGTCGCGCTGGCTGATGCTGCGGCGCCCGTTCTCCAGTCGGCTGATCTTCGACTGGGAGACCATCAGCCGGCCGGCCACCTCCTCCGCCGTCATGGCCAGGCCCTCCCGCAGCTTGCGGAGTTCGGAGCCCAGGCGCCTGCGGCGCACGGTGGGGTTGATGTTCGCGGACACGTCGACCTCCGGCCGGACCTCTGGTGATCGTTGGAACGGCAGTCCTCGGAACACAGTGGAAATTGGGACCAACCCCCCTGACTTGGAGCAGCATGACACCTTGGATCAGGTCGGCGCCGGGGAATCGCAGGAGCGCAGTAGAACACATCATCGGAAAAGCGCTTTGGCGAGACGGCGGGCCTCCCCGCGTGGTAAGGCGACGGTGCGGCTCGATCCGGTAGTGCTGCGGTGGCGGTGCGATGGGTCGTACGGGCGCGGCAGGCGCCCGTACACGTGCCGGTGGCACGTGCTCGGGCGGGCGGGGGCGGGGCCGCCGCACGGGTGCGCGGCCCCGCCCCCGGGGTACGGCGGAGGGGCGGCCGCCCGGCGACTTCCGTCGCGGGCGACCGCCCCTGCTTCCTGCCGGCTGTTCACCGCCGGGTGGCGGCGTGAGCTGTGCGGCGTGCGCCGCGCGTGGTGGGTCCGGGTCAGCGGACGCCGACGCGGGGCGGTGCGACCCGGCCACCGGTCCCGCCGCGGCTCGCCGCCGCACGCGGTCCCGGTCGGTCCGCGCCGACCGGAGCGCCGCCACCACCTTGGGATGAACGGTTCTGCTGCGACGGCAGACCGTTCTGCACGTCCATCACCGCGTGCGCGACCATCCCGCCCAGTGGGTCGTAACGGATCAGGTCGCGCAGCCGGGACCGTGAGGACCGGCCCTCGTTGCCCGGGTACAGGTGCTTGCCCAGGCCCACCGAGTGGGCCAGCGCGGCCAGCGCGGCCGTCCGCGGGTCCGGCGGCACGCCGGTGCGGATCGCGGTGTCCAGCCGCTGCTTGATCGCGGCGTTGGTGCAGTCGTCGGACGCCTGGTAGCGCGTCGTCGGCAGCACGCCGCACATCTGGCCCGGCACGGCCGTGACCATGCCGCACCGCTCCAGGTGCGCCAGATAGGTCTGCCTGAGCCCCAGTCTGGGCCCACCGATCCAGTGGGCCGCGCGAACCGGGCTGCCGCGTCGGCGCAGCAGTTCCAGTGCGTGGTCCAGGGTCGGGTCGCCTGTCGGCCGTGGCAGGACCACGGCGATCCGATCGCCCTCCGGGACGATCCGTCCGGCCAGGGACAGCTCGACGAGCTGGGCCCCGGCGAGTCCGAGGTCGAGGGTCTGCGGCTGCGCAGTGGTACCCGTGGTCGGGTCCAAAGCGAGCAGCAAGAGTTCCTCGGGAACAGTTCTGCGGCTCTTGCCCATCCAAGCCTCCCCGCGTGGATGAATGACAGCGTGACGCCTCTCACACGGGCTTGTCGAGTACGCCTCCGAATCGTGACCTTGCGGCCGCGGCGGGGAACCGGCGGAGGCGGGCCCGGCGTCTGACCGGTGGAGGGACCGCGGTGCGGCCGTGCGGCGGCAATACGCGCCGGTCGGGCGGGGTGTGGGCGGCCGGAACGGTCGCCGGTGGCGGAGACTGTACAGGTACACGGGGCGGGGCGTCGGCTTCCCGAAATCGGGTCTGCCGGTGCCCCGCCGGGCGTTGAGGAGGCTGGGTTACGTGGGCGAGTCCCCCGACAGGGTGCTGCGGGACGGCGAGCGGAGGCGGGAGCGGGACGAGGCGCGGAGCGGTTCCGGCGCCGGTGCCGACGCGACGGCGGCGGCCGTGGAACCGGCCGGGCGCGAGGACGCCGACGCTGCCGGGGCGGACGCCGGGGCGGGTGCGCGGGCGGACGCCGGGGCCGGTGCCGAGGCCGCTTCGGACGAGCCCGGGAGCTCCGCGGCGGCTTCGGAGACCGGTGCCGACGATGCCTCGGACGCGGGGTCGGAGGCCGCCTCCGCCGCCACCGGGGAGCCCGCCGCCGATGGCGCGGGCGCGCCCAGGACGGGGTCGACCGTCCAGCTCCGTGTCCGGGATACGGACTCCAGGACCACCATGCTCCGCCTTCCCGTGGACAACGCGACCACCGCGCTCCGCCTCCCCGCGGACAGCGCGACGACCTCGTTGCGACTGCCCGCGGACAACGCGACCACCGCGTTGCGGCTGCCCGAGGAGCTCCGTTCCCCGGCCGACGGCGGTGCCGGCCGGGGCGCTCCGCCGGTCGAGCCACCGGCCGGCGCCCCCGCCGGGAAGCCGGGGCGCCCGAGCGGGTCGGACCCGCGTCTCGCCATGCGGACGGACTCGGCGGCCCCCGGAAAGCCTCCGGCGGAGCCCGCGAACCCCCCGGCCGAGCCCGCCGAGCCCGCCGAGCCCGGCGACGAGCCGAAGGGCGCCGACGAGTCGAAGGGTGCCGACGAGTCGAAGGGCGCCGACGAGCCGAAGGGCGCCGCCGGGCCGGAGACCCCCGCGCGGCCCGCGCGGCCCGCCGACCGAGCCGGGCAGGCCGAGAAGCTGGAGAAGCCCCGGGCCCCGCGGGCGCCCGGTGCGGGCACCGTGCCCGAGCCGGTCCCCGAGCCGCACCCGGCCCCCAGGCCCGTCCCCGAGCCGGAGCCGGAGCCGGCACCCGAGCCGGAGCCCGTTCCGGCCCCGAAGCCGGCGCCCACCCCGGCCCCCGAGCCGCTCCCCACCCCCGACCCCCGGCCGCTGCCGCCCCCGCCGCCGCTGCCGAAGCCCGCGCCGCTGCCAGCCCCCGAGCCCGCGCCCGCGCCGGCCCCGGAGACGACGGCCGAGGCGATGCAGGTGCTGGCGACGCTGAACGCGCGCCCCGTCTCGCCGTTTCGCCGCGCACTCAAGCGGATCACCATCTGGACGGTCTTCCTGGCCGTCGTGCTCGGCGCGGTGGCGGTCGCGCAGCTGCTCCGCCCGCTGCCGGACGCCAAGGTGAAGCAGACCGCCGCGGGCAGCTACAGCTTCGGCGGCGACCCGCTCGACCTGGCCTGGCCGGCCAAGGGCCAGTCGGCCGCCCAGGTCGTCGGCGTCGGCAGTCTCGGCAGTTCCGGCCCGGAGACGCCGGCCTCGATCGCCAGTGTCACCAAGGTCATGAACGCCTACCTGATCCTCCAGTCGCACCCGCTCAAGAAGGGGGAGAGCGGCCCGAAGATCACCGTCGACAAGCAGGCCGCCCAGGAGTCCGGCAACGTCGACGAGTCCAGGGTCACCCTCACCGAGGGCCAGCAGCTCACCCAGTACCAGGCGCTGGAGCTGCTGATGCTGCCGTCGGCCAACAACGTGGCCCGGCTGCTGGCCCGCTGGGACGCCGGCTCGGAGGAGGCGTTCGTCAAGAAGATGAACGACACCGCCGCCAGGTTCGGCATGGCCGCCACCACCTACACCGACCCGGCGGGCTTCAGCCCGGACACCAAGAGCACCGCCAAGGACCAGCTGAAGCTGGCCGAGCAGGTGATGCAGGACGCGATCTTCCGGCAGATCGTCTCGACGCCGGAGACCAACTTCAACAATCAGAAGATCTCCAACACCAACACCCTGATCTCCCCGAAGAACGGCATCATCGGCGTCAAGACCGGCTCCAGCACCCCGGCCGGCGGCTGCCTGATGTGGGCCGCCTACAAGGAGGTCGGCGGGGTCCAGCGGCTCATCCTCGGGGTCACCCTGGGCCAGCCGGCGACCACCGCCGAGCCGAGCATCCTCAAGATCGTCCAGAACGTCAGCGCCCTGCAGATCCAGGCGGCCCAGAACGGGCTGACCGGCCAGACCCTCGCCAAGCAGGGCGACGTCGTCGGCCGGGTCGACGACGGGCTCGGCGGGACGGTCCCGGTCGTCGCCGCCAAGGACCTCACCGCCGCCGGCTTTCCCGGCATCAGCGGCACCCTCACCCTGGACCCGGCCAAGCTCGGCCACACGGCCAAGGCCGGTGCCCAGGTCGGCGTGCTGAGCGTGGGGGCGGGCGACGGCAAGGTGGAGGTCCCGGTCGTGCTCCAGACGGACCTGGCCCCGCCGTCCATCCTGTCCCGGCTGACCCGCCTGCTCTGACCTCGGCCGTCCGGCCCGCCCGCGGGCCTCGAACACCCCTCGGCGGGGGAACCGGCCACCGGTTCCCCCGCCGAGGCGCGTCAGCCGCCCCGCGGTCCGTCCGCGCCGTCGGGGTCCGGTCCGCCCGCGTCCCCCGCCGCCTCGCCCGCCTCCTCCGCGGTGAGCGGGGCGCCGCCCCAGACGCCGGGCTCGGTCCGGGTGCCCAGCCAGTGCGCGACCGCCTCCTCCTCCGACACCACCCGGCCCAGCGCGATCGCCAGCGTCAGTCCGGCGAACATCACGATCAGCCAGGAGAGGCCGGTGAAGACCACCCCGTACGGCCCGAACTGCGTCACGCTGTGCGCCATCGCGCGCGGCAGGTAGATCCGGGAGGCGATCCCCAGGCCCACCACCACCGCCCCGCAGAGCAGCGCCCCCGGCAGCAGCGGCAGCCAGCGCACCCGGCCGACCAGCAGCAGGTGCTGGGTCCACCACCAGATCGCCGTCCCGCCGACGAAGGTCAGCGGAATCCCCAGCCAGGCACCCAGGCCGAAGCCGTCCCGCAGCGGAGTCTGGAACATCAGGCAGACCAGCCACACCAGCAGCCAGACCAGCCAGCGCCAGGCCACCACCCGCGAACCCGCCCTCGGCAGCTCCCAGCAGCGCTCGCAGACGCGTTGCATCGCCCGGCTCAGCGCCGTCGCCGACGCCAGGGTCACCAGGGCGCCGAACACGCCGATCGTGGTCTCCTGGTCATGGCTGCTCTGCAGCATCTGCTGCACCGACTGCTGCGCCGCACCCTCCAGGCCCAGCTCCTTGCGGAGCGAGCGCATCACGTTCTCGCGGACCGCGGCCGGGGTGAACACGGCCACCACGAGGAGCGCGGGCAGGGCGCTCAGGAAGGCCTGGGCGGCCAGCCGGGTCGCGCAGTCGAGGAGGTTCACCCGCAGCAGGTGGCCGAGCGCCCGGCCCACCAGCGGCACCTGCTCGGGCAGCTCGCGAGCGCGCCGGGCCAGCTTCGCCGACCGCTTCTTCAGCCGGGTCACCCGCCCGGCCGGGTGCTCGCTCACAGGTGTCCTCCCGGGCAGTCCCGACCGTCGAGGGGCGGGCGGCCGGAGGCCGGAGGCGCCCCGGTCACCGTGCTCCATGGTCACCCGGTCGCCGGACGGCCGCATCCGGGCGGACCGCCGTCACGCGGGCGCCGGACCGGGCGGACCCGGCAGCCGGGCTCAGCCGGTGGTGGAGTCCAGCAGTGCGAGCGTCACCCCGCCGAGCGGCGTCACCCGGTCGGGCGGGCCGTACCTGGCCCGGAGGGCCCGCGCCTGCTCCGCGGGCATCGCGGTCAGCGGCTCGGCGGTGTCCCCGAGGACGAGCAGCCAGGTCCGCTGCCCCTGCCCCAGGCACGCGTCCACCTGGGGGCAGGTGGTCGGGAAGAGGTCCTCGGCCTGGAGGGCGCTGCGTTCGACGAAGACCGGGAACGGCCGGACGTCGCTCGGCAGGTAGTAGGAGACACCCGGCCCGACCATCGCCCAGCCCTGGTCGCCGAGCGGAGCCGCCAGCCCGTCGCCGGGCCGGTACCCGGCCCCGATCAGCTCGGCGGCCGCCCGGTACGGCTCACGGGAGAAGGAGTGCGAGCCCGCGGAGCGCACCGAGGACTGCTTGGGCAGCGCCACCAGGGCGGGGACCGCGATCAGCCCGACGGCCAGCAACGCGCCCGCGGCCCGGACCTGCCCCGGCGTCCGGCTGCGTCGTGCGGCCGCCGCCACCGTCGTGTAGACCGCCTGCACCCCGCCGCCGGCCAGCGCCGCCCAGGCCGGCACCGTGAAGAGCAGGTAGCGGTCGACGAAGTACGAGGTGCTGCCGCGCGACACCAGCCAGACGCCGAGCACCGGCAGCACCGCGAGCAGCAGCAGCTGGAGCGCGGGCAGGCGGCGCCCGGGCAGGACCAGGGCCAGCAGGGCCAGCAGGGCGAAGACGTGGAACACCCCGGGCGAGCCGAACAGCGGCTCACCGAAGTGCCGCAGCTGGTAGAAGGTCGGCTTGCCGATCCAGCCCAGCTGGCGCCCGGACTGCCGGCTGCCCAGCAGCACCACCGGCAGCACCGGCAGGGCCGCGACCAGCACGGCGAGTGGGTACTGCCAGAGCACCCGCCGCTCGGTGGCCGGGCGGGTCCGCCACAGGTGCAGCGCCACCACGGCCAGCTGGCCGGCCAGCGTCGCGAAGGAGATCAGGTGCCCGGCGCCGGCCGCCGCCATCGCCACGCAGTACGGCGCCCACCGCCGCAGCGACGGGCGCTCCAGCGCGCGCAGCAGGAACCAGGTGGCCGCGGCGACCGCACAGGTCACCAGGGCGTACGAGCGGGCCTCCTGCGCGTACCGCGAGATCAGCGGCACCACGGAGAACAGCAGCCCGCCGCCGATCGCCGCCACCCGGCCGCCGAACAACCGCTGGGCGGTCAGCGCCACGAACGCGGCGGCGCCGGCCATCGCCAGCACGGAGGGCAGCCGCAGCGCGATCGCGGAGTCGCCGAACACCGACGTCCAGCCGTGCATCAGCAGGTAGTACGCGCCGTTGCTGGCGTCGATGTGCTGGAGCAGTCCGAGCAGATCACCGAGCGAGCGGGTCGCCACCGTCCAGGTCGCCACCTCGTCCCGCCACAGCTCGGGCGTCCCGAGCCGGTAGGCGCCGACGCAGAGCATCGCCAGTGCCGGCCAGAGCCACACCAGGCCCAGTACGCGGAGGGCCGGATGCCGTCTGCCGGCTGATGTCATGGTGAAGCGCCTCGTCCTTGCGGTGATGCGTTGCTGCAGGCGTGCCAGGGCCGGCGGGGGCACCGACGCCCCGCACCGGAACACCGGTTCGCTCCAGGCTACTGGAGCAGGATGTGACGCCCCGTCGCCGGGCATCATCGGCACCCTCCCCATGATTCCATCTTCCCGCACACGATTCGCACGCGGACTCCCCTCACCGCACACCCCGCCACCTCCGCCCGGCCGACGGCCCGACCCGGCGTGGCCGCCCCCCGATCCGCTAGGCTGTCAGCGGTCGTCGCGCCACACGCGCGCCCGACCGCGAACGACCCCGCCTCAGTAGCTCAGGGGATAGAGCACGGCTCTCCTAAAGCCGGTGTCGCAGGTTCGAATCCTGCCTGGGGCACAGCACGCTACGCAGTGAAGGCCCAGGTCCGGGGATTCCCCCGGACCTGGGCCTTCGTCGTTCCCGACCGCCGTCCCGCCCGTGTCCCGCTTGTGCCGCGTCCGTGCCGCGCGTCCGTGCCGCGCGTCCGTGCCGCGTTCAAGGCCGTGGGGCCGCGTGCCCGGCGGGCCCGGGGTGGGCGCGAGGACCGGCGCCCCGGGGTGGCGGAGTCGGCCGGGCGCGTTCGGGGCCGCCGGTGTGTGACGGGCCGTCGGGGGCGGGTTCAGCCGAGGCCGAGGGTGTGCCGGTCGCGCGGGGTGGTGCGGGGCTGGGAGGCGAGGTCGGCGAGGAGGCTCTCGGCCTCCCGGGTGGTGCGCAGGACCTCCGGGTCGAGGTCGGCGACGACCAGCTCGCGGCGGTCCGGGCCGGCCTCGGCGAGGAGGCGGCCGTCGGGGGACCAGACGGCGCTGACGCCGCAGGTGTTCCAGCCGCCGGTGGTGCCGATGTGGTTGGCCAGCACCGTGTAGAGGGTGTTGTCGAGCGCGCGGGCCGGGAACCAGGTCCGGGACTCGTGGTGGCCGTGGCCCACGCTGAACAGCGCGCCGACCAGGTAGGCGTGGCAGCCGTCGAGGGCGGCGGCGCGGGCGTGTTCGGGGAAGCCGGAGTCGTAGCAGATGCCCAGGCCGAGCCGCCACCCGTCGAGTTGGAGGGTGCAGCCCGTCGTCCCGGGGCGGTAGGTGTCCCGTTCCGTCTTGAAGAGGTACTGCTTGTCGTACCGGGCGGTGAGCGCACCGTCGGGGCCGAAGACCAGGGCGGAGATGCGCAGTTCGCCGTCGGCGTCCCGGACGGCCGCGCCGACCACGGCGGCCGTGTCGGTCTCCCGGCAGGCGTCGGCGATCGGTGCGAGCCGGGGATCGCCGGGCTGGACGCTGTACTTGAGGGGGTCGGTCCGGATCAGCTCGGGCTCGTAGCCGGACAGGAACTTCTCGGCGAAGAGCACCAGGCGGACGCCGTCCGAGGCGGCCTCGCGGATCAGGTCGGCGACGGTCGCGACGTTGGCGGGGAGGTCGCCCGCCACCGCCTGGGCCTGCGCGGCGGCGATCCGTAGCGGCCGGTCGGGGAAGTCGGGGGCGGGAGCGGGCCGGTCTGGCGTCGAGGGAAGCGGCATGAAGGCCAGGCTAGGCGGGCCCGGCGGACCGGCCCGAGGCCGGGGACCCGCGCTAGGGCTTGACCGCGCCGTCCGGTCGGTCGCCGGCCCGCTCGGCGGCCTCCTCGAAGGCCGGATCAAAAGCCGGGTCGAAGGCCGGGTCGTAGGGCGCGGGGGCGGTCTGGGAAACGAGGACGCGCTGGACCCTCGGCCTGGTCCGCCAGTTGACCCGCCGGACGTCCCGGGCCAGCGCGCCGGGCCGGCAGAGCTCGACGGCCACGGTGACCGCGCCCAGGACGATCCCGGCGGCCAGCCAGCCGCCCAGCACGTCGCTCGGCCAGTGGACGGCGAGGGCGACCCTCGTCCAGCCGATCGTCAGCACGGTCAGCGCGGCGATCGAACAGGCGGTGATCCGCCCGCCGCGCGAGGACCGGTGCCAGACCAGCCCGACCAGGACGGCGCAGGTGATCACGGAGGCCATCGCATGCCCGGACGGGAGGGCCGGGCCGCCGGCGTGGGCGACCGGGTCGGGGAAGTGCGGCCGCAGGCGGTCGAGGCAGAGCTTCAGGGCCCACAGGAAGCCCCAGCCGACCAGCGCCTGGGCCGCGGCCCAGCAGGCCAGCACCCGGGCCCCGATCAGCCAGAGCCAGAGCGTGGCGGCGCCGAGCAGCGTGCGCATGGTGATCGTGCCGCCGATGTCGGTGAGCATCTGCACCGAGGCGACCCAGACTCTTCGGCCCTGGGCGTAGCGGTGCATGTCGTCCACCCAGCCCTGGTCCAGGCGGGCGAGGGGGGACCAGCCGGTCTGCACCAGGGTGGCCAGGACCGCGAACAGCGCGGTACAGCCCGCCGCGAGCGCCACGTGCCGGAGCAGGTGGCGATTACGCGGGGTGAGGAGAAGCGAGCTGTTGGTCAGGTGCATGGCTGACACCTTCCCAGTGCGTTGTGCTGATCGGACGCCTGCGCGATAGCGATTTGGCATCTTTTGTGCGGAGGATCTGCGTGCGCCGGGGAGCGGGCGCGGGGCGGCTCCGGGGTGCGGAACCGGTGGCAGCGGCGGCTCCGGCGGAGTCGGGCGGGAACGCGCGCGGCTGCCCGCGGGTTCTCCGGAGTGAAGGGCCCGCAAAGGAGTGCGTCGACGGCCCCGGCATGGGCGGCCGCGCAGCGGCAAGGCGCCGGGGGGCCGCACCCGCGGTCCCGCCGACCGCTTTCGGCGGACCGCGCCGTGTGGACCGCCCGGCCGGCACCTGTGGTGCCGGTCCGGTCACGCTCCGTCCAGGGGCGTGGTGAAAACCGGCAGCATACTGCATCGGCGGAAGAATCTGAGCGACTTGGGAATGTTGTCCGGAATCTGTTCGTTGGATCGTTACGTGTGAGCCCCGCGGGGCCCGCATTCTTGCCCTCTTGGGGGCAGGCAGGCAGACCTCGGCAATTCCAGCAAAGGGAGCAAGCATGGCCACCCGTGCCGTCGTTCGCGACAGGGCCGACCGGACTCGCGCGGCCCGCCCGACCAACCTTGAGGCCGACCGCGACCTGGTCGGTATGTATCTCGACGAGATCGCCAGGACGCCCCTGCTCGATGCCGCCGAGGAGGTCGAGCTCTCGCTGCGGATCGAGGCCGGTGTGTACGCCCAGCACCTGCTGGAGGAGGCGGAGCTCCCGAAGGGTGTGAAGCGTGAGGAGCTGGAGGCGATAGCCGAGGACGCCGAGCGCGCCAAGGACGTCTTCATCCGCTCCAACCTCCGGCTGGTCGTCGCCGTCGCGCGGCGTTACCCGCGCAGCGGCCTTCCGTTGCTCGACCTCATCCAGGAGGGCAACGCCGGCCTGGTGCGGGCGGTGGAGAAGTTCGACTACGCCAAGGGTTTCAAGTTCTCCACCTATGCCACCTGGTGGATCCGGCAGGCGATCACCCGGTCCATCGCCGACCAGTCGCGCACCATCCGGCTGCCCGTCCACCTGGTCGAGGAGCTGGGCCGGATCCGGCGTGTCCAGCGGGAGAAGTCCAAGGAGCTGGGCCGCGAGCCGGAGCCGGCCGAGATCGCGGCCGAGCTGGACACCACCGAGGCGCGGATCAAGGACGTCCTGGACTGGGCGCGTGACCCGGTGAGCCTCAACATGTCCGTCGACGACGAGGGCGAGACCCAGTTCGGCGACCTGGTCGAGGACACCGGGGCGACGTCCCCGGAGGACGCCGTGATGGTCATGCTCCGCCGCGAGGAGCTGGACGGTCTGATCGGGCGCCTGGACGACCGGACGGCCTCGATCATCCGGTCGCGGTACGGGATGGAGGACGGCCGTGAGCGGACGCTGACCGAGGTGGGCAAGCAGCACGGGCTGACGCGGGAGCGGATCCGCCAGATCGAGAAGCACGCGCTGGCCGAGCTGAAGCGGATCGCCGACCACGCGGGCTTCGAAGCCGCCTGACGGCCTCCCCGCCGCCACCTCGCCGTCGTGCCGGGCCCCGGGTGCGGAATCGCTCCGCACCGGGGCCCTCACGCGTCCCCGGCGGCGGTCGGCGCGGGCACGGGGAGCTTCTAGGCTGGAGGAGTGGACGATGTGCGAGACGGAGGCGGGCCGGTGACCGAGCGGGAGCCCAGGCAGGACGGCGGGGACGGGACGGACGCCGCGGAGGCCGTGAAGGCGTCCGACGACCCCAAGGCCGCGACGAAGGCCCGGCTGGTCTTCCGGGACCCGCTGGACCAGCAGTCCAGTGACGACACCGACGCCGGCTGGGGCGGGCGCCCGGGAGCGGGGGAGAGTGGTGGACGGGGACTGGACTGGTACCTGAGCCAGCGCCCGCCGCACCACGGGGACTGACGGGGCGTGCTCAGCGCTGCTGCGTGACCAGCGCGTCGCGGATCTCGGTCAGCAGCAGGACCTCCTTGGCCTCGGCCTCCGCCTGGACCTCGGCGAGGCTCTTGCGCCGGGCGGCGAACCTGGTCATCGGCAGGATCAGGCAGAAGTAGACGACGGCCGCGGTGATGACGAACTGCAGGAGGGCGCTCAGCACCGAGCCCCACAGGATGAGGATCCCGGACGTGACCTCGCCGGTCGCGCTCAGCTCGCAGGGGCCCTTGAGGCAGGAGCTGTAGGCGCCCAGGTCCTTGGCTCCGAAGGCGCCGACGATCGGGTTGATCACGCCCTTGACGAAGGCGTTGATGATGTTGGTGAACGCCGCGCCGATGACGACGGCGACGGCGAGTTCGACGACATTTCCGCGCAGCAGGAATTCCTTGAAGCCTTTCATGCCGCGTGAACGACGAAGTCGTGGTCCGGTCACGGGTGAGCTTCGAGGTGTTCCGATTGACAACCCGATCGGCCGACCGGCGCGGCGCCCGGAGGGGAGAGACCCGCCCGCGCGGGCCCGACGGCCAGCGCGGCCGACAGGGCGACCAGCAGCAGGGCGGGCACCCCGAGCCGGTGCCGGGCGGCCCGGCGGAGCCGGTGGAGGCGGCCGCCGCCACGCCGGATCGGCGCGAAGGGCGGCACCTCCCGCCGGGGCGGAACGGCCGGGGCGGGGAGCGGCGGGAATCGCGGGGGGAGGCTCGTGGTCGACATGGGCACCACCGGTGGTCGCGGGGCGCCGGCCCGGGGTGCGGGCCGGCTCTTCCGACGCACACTCTGGGCGGCCCTGGGGGCGGGTGGAAGCCCTGTCCCCAGGCCTGTGGACAACTCGGCCCTGTGGACAACTCTGTACACCCGAACGGGGTAGTGGGCCCATCGGCGGTTGACCGCGAGCGGCCTGCCTCCGCCCGGGCACGCGAAAGGCCCGCGGGCCGCGCGATGGCGCGGGCCCACGGGCCTTGCGAAGTCTGGTCTCAGCCGGCCGGCTTCGCCGCCGGAGCCGAGCTCGCGGCAGCGGTCGAGCCGCCCGAGGTCGACGAGGACGAGGTCGAAGCAGCCGACGACGAGCCGGACGAGGACGAACCCGACGAGGTCGAGTTCGACGACGAGCCGGTGCCCACCGAGCTGGTGGACGAGGATCGGCTGTCGGTCCGGTAGAAGCCGGAGCCCTTGAAGACCACACCCACGGCCGAGAAGACCTTGCGGAGCCGTCCCTGGCAGTCGGGGCACGTGGTCAGCGCCTCGTCGGTGAACTTCTGCACCGCCTCCAGGCCGTTGCCGCACTCGGTGCACTGGTACTGGTACGTGGGCACTTGTCTTCCTCCTGGCACTCTCGCCTGATGAGTGCTAACGATGGTCAATGATGCGGCATTCCGCTGGATCAGTCCAGCGACTCGAATGTGAGATGAGCCGGGGGCGCGCCGAAGCACCCGTTCCCGCGCCCGCCGGAAGCCGGCCGCCGAGGGCCGCCGCCCCGGCCCGGACCCGCCACCCGACCGGCCGGACGCGTCCGACCCGACCCGACGCCGCCCGACGCCGCCCGACGCCCCCGACCGGCGCCCCGAGCCCCGCCGCTCAGCCCTTCGCCGCCCCGACCAGCTGCGGAGCCGAGCCCCGCTCGTTCGCGCCCGCGACCACCGTGCTCGCCGCGCCCGGCGCGATCAGCAGGTGCCGCAGCGCGACCAGCGCGACCAGGCCGAGCCCGGCACCGGCCATCGGCACCAGGAACCCGGCCGACGGCCCGTGTCCGTCGATCAGCCGTCCGGCGACCGTGGACCCGGCCGCCAGGCCCAGCCCGATGGCACCGGTCAGCCAGGTGAAGGCCTCGGTCTTGGCGCCGTCCGCGACCAGCGTCTCGACCAGGGTGTACCCGGTGATCAGCGTCGGTGCGATGGCCAGGCCGCAGACCAGCCCGGCGACGGACAGCGCGACCAGGTTGGGCATCGCCCAGAGCGTCGAGCAGCCCACGACCAGCAGCGCGTAGCTGGCCAGCATCCGGTGCCGGGCGGCCCGGCGCCAGGCGACCATGCCGTACAGCACGCCGGCCAGCATCGAGCCGCCGGCGAAGATCCCGTACACGGTGCCGTTGGCGCCGGGCTGGCCGACCGACTCGGTGAACGCGGTGACCGACACCTGCATGGCGCCGAAGACGGTGCCGACGCCCAGGAACGCGCCGGCCAGCAGCCGGACGCCGGGGGAGGAGAGCGCGGAGACCCGGCGGACGCCGGGCTGGTGCGGGTGCCGGGCCGGCGCGGTGCGCCGCTGGGCGGCGAAGGCCAGTCCGCCGACCACGGTCAGCGCGGCCTCGGCGATCAGCCCGGCGGCGGGCGTGACCGAGGTGGCGATGGCGCCGGCGAGCACCGGGCCGATCACGAAGGTGAACTCGTCCGTCACGGACTCGAAGGCGAAGGCGGTGTTGAGCTTGGCGGCCGACAGCGCGGACGCCGAGCGCCCGCCGGCCGCACCCTCGGCGGAGAGCTTGGCGACCCAGCGGGACCGGACCATCGCGCCGACCTGCGGCACGCTGGCGCCGGCCGGGGCGGCGGCGAGGAAGAGGGTCCAGACCGGGGCGTGGCCCAGGGCCAGCGCGATCAGCGCGCCGACCGAGACCGCGTGCACGATCACGGTCGGGACGAGCACGGCGGCCTGGCCGTAGCGGTCGGCCAGCCGGCCGGTCTGCGGGCCGATGAAGGCCTGGGCGACGGCGGAGACCGCCGCGACGCTGCCGGCCGTGCCGTAGGAGCCGTGGGTGTCCAGCACCAGCAGGACGATGCCCAGGCTGAGCATCGCGTACGGGAGCCGCGCGGCGAAGGCGGGGGCCAGGAACGTCCAGGCCCCGGGGGTGCGCAGCAGTGCGCCGTACCCGACGCGGGCGGGTGCGCCCTGGTCGGCGGTGGCCCCGGTGCCCGGCCGGGTGTCCGGGAGCGTGTCGGTGGCCAGGGCGGCGCGGGTGTCCGCGGTGTTCTCGACCGTTCGGCGGGCCGTCACGGTCGTCCTTCCTGCTGCCTGGTAGCGCGGAAGGGGCATGGGGTGGCCCCGACGGCGCCGAGAGTCGTCCTCTCGCGCGTCGACCGGGGTAGTTACCGGGCCCGCCCGGCGTGGTTGCCGGGATCCGGGCCGCAGCCGCCGAGCGGTCGCGCCAACTCTGCTTCAGGCAGATGCTGGGGTGTTTCGATCGTTCTGCATATACGCGCGTAGATGACGCGCTACCCCCACCATACAGAGGACATCCAGATCTGTCCCGTCCATCGGAGGTGAACGCTGGACGAACCCCCCGTGGTCATCGCGGTCACCGCCGCCCGTACAGCCACCCCGCGAGCTTGCCGCCCTTGTCCACGGCCCGCAGCCGCCGCTCGGCGGCCTCGCTGACCTCGTCGGTGGTCACGACCAGCAGTTCGTCGCCGCCGCGCAGCACGGTGGCCTTGTCCGGGACGAAGCTGCTGCCCTCCCGGACGACCAGGGTCACCGCCGCGCCGGCCGGCAGCCGCAGCTCGCCGATCTCCACGCCGGACATCCTGGAACTCGGCGACAGCGCCACCGACAGCAGGTGTCCGTGCAGCTTCTCCAGGGGCGCGGACTCGATGCCGAGGTCCTGGCCCATCGAGCCCTCGGAGATCTTCAGCCACTTGGCGACCCAGGGCAGGGTCGGGCCCTGGAGCAGGGTGAAGACCACGACCAGGATGAAGACGATGTTGAAGACGTCGTGGGCCATCGGCGTGCCGGCCACCATCGGGATGGTCGCCAGCACGATGGGCACCGCCCCGCGCAGCCCGGCCCAGCTGAGTAGCGCCTGCTCGCGGCCGGGCAGCTTGAAGGGCGTCAGCGTGATCACCACCGACAGCGGCCTGGCCAGGAAGACCAGCACGGCGCCGATCACCAGCGCGGGCACCACGGCCGAGCCCATGGTCTCGGGGGTGCAGAGCAGGCCGAGCAGCACGAACATGCCGATCTGCCCGATCCAGGCCAGTCCGTCGGCGAAGCCGCGGACGGCGGGCCCGTGCGGCAGTTTGGCGTTCCCCAGGATGACCGCGCTGATGTAGACGGCGAGGAAGCCGGAGCCGTGCAGCAGCGCGCCGCCGGCGTAGGCGAGCACGGTGAGCGCCAGGACGGCGATCGGGTAGAGGCCGGAGGACGGCAGGGCGACGTGCTTGATCCCGAACGCGCCCAGCTTGCCGACCGTGAGGCCGACCGCGGCCCCGATGGCCAGCTCGGCGACGATCGTGCCGATCAGGACGTACCAGGAGTCGAGTTCACCGGTGGTGGCGAAGGCGACGACGAGGATCACCACGGGGGCGTCGTTGAAGCCCGACTCGGCCTCCAGGAGCCCGGTCAGCCGGTGCGGCAGCGGGACCATCCGCAGCACGGAGAAGACGGCGGCCGCGTCGGTCGAGGAGACGATCGCGCCGAGCAGCATGGACGTCCGCCAGTCCAGGCCGACCAGCCAGTGCGCGCCGGCCGCGGTCACGAAGACGCTGATCCCGACGCCGACCGTGGCGAGCACGGTGGCGGCCGGCATCACGGGTCTGACCTCGCGCCAGCTCGTCTTGAGACCGCCCTCGGCCAGGATGACGACCAGTGCGGCGTAGCCGATCACCTGGGTCAGCGCGGCGTTGTTGAAGGCGAAGCCCAGGCCGTTCTGGCCGAGGGCGACGCCGATGCCGAGGTAGATCAGCAGGCTGGGCAGCCCCGACCGGGTCGAGATGCGCACGGCGACCACCGCGACCAGCAGGATCACGGAGAATTCGAGGAGCAGCTGGTTCAGGTGGTCGACATTCACGCAGGGGCACCTCGGGCAGGCTGGGGGCGGGCGGGGTGTCTGGTGGCGGTGAGGCCGGGGGGAGCCGACCGGCCGGGGGCGATTGCTCCGCTAGCGGATCGTTACTCAGTCTAACATTTTGCCATATCTTTAGCTTCACCGTTCACACGGGTCCCTTCCCGCCCTCCGCTGACCTCGTCCGATCCCACCGTGAGCGTCCCCCGTGCACGCCCGCCAGTGGACTCGGCCTAATGTGGTCCCCTGTCATGGCCGTGTGCCCTGGACATGCCCGCCCGTCCCCCAGTCGAGGACCGCAAGGACCCAGATGCCCCGCTCGAAGAAGTTCCGGCGCGCCCGTCTGATCGTGATCGTGCTGGTCGTGCTGCTGGTGGCCGGCGCCGGCTACGGCGGCTACCGGGGGGTGGCCGCGGTACGCGCGTCCTTCCCGGAGGTCGACGGCAGCGTCAAGGTGGCGGGCCTGAGCGCGCCGGTCGACGTGAAGCGGGATGCCAACGGCATCCCCCAGCTCTACGCCGACACCCCGGAGGACCTCTTCCGCGCCCAGGGCTACGTGCAGGCGCAGGACCGGTTCTGGGAGATGGACGTCCGACGGCACATCACCGCGGGCCGGCTCTCCGAGATGTTCGGCGACAGCCAGGTCGAGACCGACTCCTTCATCCGCACCATGGGCTGGCGCGACGTGGCGCAGAAGGAGATCGACTCCCAGCTGTCGCCCGAGACCAGGAAGAACCTCCAGGCGTACGCGGACGGCGTCAACGCCTGGCTCGGCGAGCACCCCGGCGGCGCGAGCGCCTCGCTGGAGTACAGCCTGCTCGGCGTGGTGAACGGCGACTACAAGCCGGAGCAGTGGGCCCCGGTCGACTCGGTCTCCTGGCTGAAGGCGATGGCCTGGAACCTCTCGGGGAACCTCCAGGAGGAGATCGACCGCTCGCTGCTCGCCCAGGACTTCAGCCCGGAGAAGATCGCCGAGCTGTACCCGGAGTACCCGTACGCGCGCAACGGCACCATCGTGAAGACCGGCACCGTCTCGGGCGACGCGTACCGCCCGGCGGACGGGGCCGCCCAGTCCGGCCCCACCACGGGCACCGCGCAGGGCGCGGCCGCGACCAAGGCGATGTTCAAGGACGTCACCGACCGGATCGACGCGATGCCGCAGCTGCTCGGCCGGCAGGGCCAGGGCATCGGGTCCAACTCCTGGGTGGTCGCCGGCTCGCACACCACCACCGGCAAGCCGCTGCTGGCCAACGACCCGCACCTCGGCCCCGGCCTGCCGTCGGTCTGGTACCAGATGGGCCTGCACTGCCGCACCGCCTCGCCCGCCTGCCAGTACGACGTCTCCGGCTTCACCTTCGCCGGTATGCCGGGCGTGGTGATCGGCCACAACAAGGACATCGCCTGGGGCTTCACCAACCTCGGCGCCGACGTCACCGACCTCTTCCTGGAAAAGGTCACCGGCCCGGAGACCTACCTGGTGGACGGCAAGGAGGTGAAGTTCACGCTGCGCAAGGAGACCATCAAGGTGGCCGGCGGCGAGGACCGCACCATCACCGTCCGCACCACCCAGACCGGCGCCCCGCTGATCTCCGACCAGAGCACCGAGCAGCAGAACGTCGGCAAGTACGCGCCGAACGGCGCCTCCGCCCCGGACCGCTCGACCAGCGGCTACGGCGTGGCCCTGCAGTGGACGGCGCTGGAGCCGGGCAAGACCATGGACGCCGTCTTCGCGCTGGACCGCGCCAAGGGCTGGGACGACTTCCGGGCCGCCGCGAAGGACTTCGCCGTCCCCGCGCAGAACCTGATCTACGCCGACGCCGAGAACATCGGCTACCAGGCCCCGGGCAACATCCCGGTCCGCGGCAAGGGCGACGGCGGCTACCCGGCGCCGGGCTGGGACTCCTCGTACCAGTGGAAGGGCGCCGTCCCCTTCACCGCCCTGCCCTACAGCCGCAACCCGGCCGCCGGCTACATCGTCACCGCCAACCAGGCCGTGGTCGACCCCTCGTACAAGTACCTGCTGACCAAGGACTGGGAGTACGGCACCCGGGCCAAGGAGATCACCGACCAGATCGAGGCCAAGCTCAGGAACAACGGCAAGATCTCGCCGGACGACATGCAGGAGATGCAGCTCGACAACACCAGCATCCTGGCCAAGACGCTGGTCCCGATGCTGCTGAAGGTGCAGATCGACGACCCGTACGTGCGCGAGGCGCAGGACCTGCTGAAGGACTGGAACTTCCACCAGGACGCCGACTCGGCCGCCGCCGCCTACTACAACGGCGTCTGGCGCCAGCTGCTCAGCCTCTCCTTCGGCCAGAAGTTCCCGGCCGACCTGCGCGCCGAGGACAACTGCCTGCTGGTCCGCCGGCAGACCGACCCGACCAAGCCCGACAGCCGCACCCAGATCGTCACCGAGTGCGGCACCCGTGACCCGGGCAAGGCCCAGCCGGACGGCGGCGACCGCTGGACCGAGGTGGTGCGCCAGCAGCTGGCGAAGCCCGACAGCAGCTGGTGGACGTACATCGACTCGGACCACCACGAGCAGAAGGGCCTCGACAACCTGCTCGCCGAGGCGATGAAGAATGCCCGTCAGGACCTCACGGCGCTGCTCAGCAAGGACGTCTCCACCTGGAGCTGGGGCCGTCTGCACACCCTGACGCTGCGCGAACAGACCCTGGGCAGCGACGACTCCTCGATCGCCTCCGGCTTCGTCCGGCGACTGCTCAACCGCGGCCCGTACCGCCTCTCCGGCGGCTCCGGCGCGGTCGACGCGGCGGGCTGGAACGCGGCGGCGGGCTACCAGGTGGACTGGATCCCGTCGATGCGGATGGTCGTCGACCTGAGCGACTTCGACGCCTCGCGCTGGGTGAACGTGGGCGGCGCCTCCGGGCACGCCTTCCACGACAACTACAACGACCAGACCGACCTCTGGCTCAAGGGCAAGCTGCTGACCTGGGCCTATTCGCCCGACGCGGTCGAGAAGTCGGCCAAGCACAAGCTGGTGCTGACCACCGGCTGAGCCGGCCCGCACGGCACGGCGGCCCCGCCCCTCGGACCCCGAGGCGCGGGGCCGCCGTCGTCACCGCCGTCGTCACCGCCGTCGTCACCCCAGCCGGTGCGGCCCGGACGGGGTGAGGGCGAGGTCCACCGGCAGGTCGTGCGGCTCGGCCGGCACGCTCGTCAGCAGCTCGTGCTCGTAGAGCAGCACCGCCAGCAGCGGTCGCGCCCCGGCCCGCCCGAGCCGGGCCAGCACCCGGTCGTACGAGCCGCCGCCGCGGCCCAGCCGCAGCCCCCGCCGGTCCACCGCCAGGCCGGGCAGCAGCACCAGCGACGCCGTGGTCACGGCCTCCGGCCCGAGCCGGCCGCCGACCGGCTCCAGCAGCCCGCGCCCGGCCGGCGCCAGCGCCTGCGGCCCCTCGTACTCGGCCCAGTCCAGGTCGTTGTCGGCCAGCAGCACCGGCAGCAGCACCCGGACCCCGCGCGCCAGCAGCGCGTCCAGCAGCGGCCGGGTGCCCGGTTCGCTGCCGACCGACACGTACGCGGCCACCGTGGCGCCCGGCTCGGCCAGCGCGCCGGCGTGCCCGGCCAGGGCGAGCGCCGCCCGCTCCCGCTCCACCGCCACCAGCGCCCGCCGTTCGGCCAGCAGCCGTGTCCTCAGCGCGCTCTTCTCGTTGTGCATGGGATCCTCCACAGCTCTGTGCCCGTGACGTCCAGAGCCTGACACGCGGAAGGCGCCCCGATGTCGACCCCGCTGCTGCTCCAGGCCCTGGCCGCGCTGAGCGCCCCGGCGCTGGCCGGCGCCGCCGTGTTCGGCCTGCGGCTGCGCCGGGCCGACGGCGCCGCCGCCGACCGCGAGGCCCGGCTGCGCGAGCGGGTCGCCGAGCTGGAGGCCCGCTGCGCCGAGCTGGAGCGCACCGCCTCCTGCGACCCGCTCACCGGGGTCTGGAACTACCGCCACCTGCAGCTCACCCTGGACCGGGAGATCGAGCGCGCCCGCCGGGCCGAGCAGGCCGACCAGCAGGACGGCCCGCACCCGCTGGCCGTCCTGCTGCTGGACATCGCGGGCTTCGACCGGGTGATCGCCGAACACGGCCGGGCCCGGGCCGACGCGATACTGCGCGACCTCGCCCAGCGGCTCGGCATGGAGATCCGCCGCTCCGACACCCTCGGCCGGTACAGCGGCGAGGTCTTCCTGATCGTGCTGCCGGACACCGGCGCCGCGGGCGCGGCACACGTCGCCGAACGGCTGGTCTGGTCGGTCCGCCGCCACCTGCTGCTGGACTGGTCCTCCGGCCCGCGCGAAGGTCGCCGCCAGCAGGGCAACGGGCTCACCGCCGCGGTCGGCGTGGCCGTGCTGCCCGAGGACGGTACGCATGCCGCCGTCCTGCTCCGGGCCGCCGACCGGGCCCTGGCCGAGGCTCGCGACGCCGGCGGGGACTGCTGGCGCGAAGCCGCCTCCTCCCGGCCACTCAGCGGCTCCGCTGCCGAGCGTGACCGTTCGGAAAACCCGGGTAGTCTGTCGCCCTGTGCCGGAGAGGACCCCCTCACCCCACCCGGCGCTTCCCCTTTGCCTGCCACCTTGGCCGGGCCCAGCGACGTGCTGTCATAGCCGGTCAACCGCGCTCGGCCGGGCGTAAACATGCCTTAGTAAGGTAAACGCATGACGACGATCAGCTCCCGAATTCCGGTAACCAAGGCCGTGGTCCCTGCGGCCGGACTGGGCACGCGCTTCCTCCCGGCCACCAAGGCCACTCCGAAGGAGATGCTGCCTGTCGTCGACAAGCCGGCGATCCAGTACGTCGTCGAGGAGGCGGCCTCCGCCGGGCTGTCCGACATACTGATGGTCACCGGCCGTAACAAGCGGGCGCTGGAGGACCACTTCGACCGCGCCTACGAGCTGGAGGAGCTGCTCGCCCGCAAGGGCGACCAGGACCGGCTGCGCCGGGTGCGCGAGTCCGTCGACCTGGCCAACATGCACTACGTCCGCCAGGGCGACCCGAAGGGTCTCGGCCACGCCGTCTCGGTCGCCGAGCAGCACGTCGCCGGCCAGCCCTTCGCCGTTCTGCTCGGCGACGACCTGATCGACCCGCGCGACCCGCTGCTCGCCCGCATGATCGAGGTCCAGCAGGAGCTCGGCGGCTCGGTCGTCGCCCTCATGGAGGTCGACCCCTCGCAGATCCACCTGTACGGCTGCGCGGCCGTCAAGGCCAACGGCTTCGGCGAGGACGTCTTCCAGGTGACCGACCTGGTCGAGAAGCCCGAGACCGCCGACGCGCCGTCGAACTACGCCGTCATCGGCCGCTACGTGCTCGACCCCTCGGTCTTCGACGTGCTGCGCGAGACCCCGCCCGGCCGCGGCGGCGAGATCCAGCTCACCGACGCCCTGCGCGAGCTGACCACCCGCGACGCCGAGAGCGGCGGCCAGGTGCACGGCGTCCTCTTCAAGGGCCGCCGCTACGACACCGGTGACCGCGCGGACTACCTGCGCGCTATCGTCCGTCTGGCCTCCGAGCGCGAGGACCTGGGCCCGGAGTTCCGCTCCTGGCTCCGTGAGTTCGTCGCCTCCGAGCTGCAGGACTGACACGCCGACAGAGAGCGAGAGCGCCGATGACCGGGTCCACGGAGAACAGTCCCACCCCCGCCGCAGCCTGCTGCGACGGATCCGCGGACCCGGCACCGGCCGCCCGGCCGGCTCGGCTCTGGACCGTCGACGAGCACCTCGCCGACGTGCTGGCCGCGGTCGGCCCGCTGCCCGCGATCGAGCTCCAGCTGCTCGACGCCCAGGGCTGCCGGCTCGACGAGGACGTGCTCGCCGGCGGTGACCTGCCGCCCTTCGACAACAGCTCGATGGACGGCTACGCCCTGCGCACCGCCGACACCGCCGGAGCCACCGCCGAGTACCCCTCGGTGCTCTCGGTGGTCGGCGACATCGCCGCCGGCGCCGCCGAACTGCCCAGGGTCGGCCCCGGCCAGGCCGCCCGGATCATGACCGGCGCCCCCGTCCCGCCCGGTGCCCAGGCGGTCGCCCCGGTCGAGTGGACCGACGGCGGCAGCGGCACCGGCCGGGCCGCCGACGCGATGGGCGCCCCGGTCGAGGACGAGGAGGTCCGGGTGCTGCGCCCGGTCTCCGAGGGCGCCCACATCCGCCGCCGCGGCAGCGACGTCACCGCCGGCGACCGGGTCCTGGAAGCCGGTACCCGGCTCGGCCCCACCCAGATCGGCCTGCTCGCCGCGATCGGCCGGGGCACCGTCCGGGTCCGCCCCCGCCCGCGCGTGGTGGTGCTCTCCACCGGCAGCGAGCTGGTCCAGCCCGGCGAGTCGGTCGGCCCCGGGCAGATCACCGACTCCAACAGCTTCACCCTCACCGCCGCCGCCCTGGACGCCGGCGCCATCGCCTACCGCGTCGGCGGGGTGCCGGACGACGCGGCACGGCTGCGCGCCGTCCTGGAGGACCAGCTCGGCCGGGCCGACCTGATCGTCACCAGCGGTGGCGTCAGCGTCGGCGCGTACGACGTGGTCAAGGAGGTCTTCGAGTCCTACGGCGGGGTCGACTTCCGCCGGCTGCGGATGCAGCCCGGCAAGCCGCAGGGCTTCGGCCGGATCGGCGCCGGCGCCGGCGTCCCGCTGCTGGCCCTGCCCGGCAACCCGGTCAGCGCCTACATCTCCTTCGAGCTCTTCGTCCGCCCGGTGATCCGCACCATGCTCGGCGCCGCCGACATCCACCGCCCGGTGGTCCGGGCAATCTGCCCGGTCGCGCTGCGCTCGCCCGCCGGGCGGCGGCAGTTCCTGCGCGGCCGGTACGCGGCGGCCGACGGCGTGGTGGAGCCGGTCGGCGGCGCGGGCTCGCACCTGGTCGGCGCGCTGGCCAGGGCGGACTGCCTGATCACGGTGCCCGAGGAGGTCACCGAGCTCGCCGCCGGCAGCGAGGTGGACGTCGTCCTGCTCGGCGGCTGAGCGGTCCCGGCGACCGGGCTGTCCCGTCCACCGGCACGGCCCGTCCCACGCCCCGGCCGGAGCGAGGAGTACGGTAGCGCGGTATTCGATCTGCGCGCCCCCTGGAGCCACCCGTGACCGCCTCACCCCCCGGCGACCGCCTCACCCATGTCGACGACCAGGGCGCGGCCCGGATGGTCGACGTCTCCGAGAAGGCCACCACCGCACGCACCGCGGTCGCGGCCGGCCGGGTCAGGGTCGCCCCCCGCGTGGTCGAGCTGCTGCGCGGCGAGGGCGTGCCCAAGGGCGACGCCCTCGCGGTCGCCCGGATCGCCGGGATCATGGGCGCCAAGAGGACACCGGAGCTGATCCCGCTCTGCCACCCGATCGCGGTCTCCGGGGTGAAGGTCGAGCTCTCCGTCACCGACGACGCGGTCGAGATCACGGCCACCGTGAAGACCGCCGACCGGACCGGCGTCGAGATGGAGGCGCTCACCGCCGTCGCGGTGGCCGGGCTCACCGTGATCGACATGGTCAAGGCCGTCGACAAGGGCGCCGCCATCGAGTCCGTCCGGGTGCTCAGCAAGACCGGCGGCAAGAGCGGCGACTGGTTTGCCGCCGGGAGCCCGGAATGACCGCGCCGGACGCGGCGACGCCGGTCACGGGGGCGCCGGCGATGAGGGCGCTGGCCGTCACCGTCTCCAACCGAGCCTCGGCCGGCGTCTACGCGGACCGCGGCGGCCCGCTGCTGGTGGCCGGCCTGGCCGCGATGGGCTTCGCCGCCGACGGCCCCCGGGTGGTGCCGGACGGCGAGCCGGTCGAGGCGGCCCTGCGGGAGGCCGTCGCGGCCGGGTACGACGTGGTGCTCACCACCGGCGGCACCGGCATCTCCCCGATGGACCTCACCCCCGAGATGACCGCGCGGGTGATCGACCGGCAGATCCCCGGCATCCCCGAGGCCATCAGGGCGTACGGCCGCGAGAAGGTCCCGACCTCCGCGCTCTCCCGCGGGCTCGCGGGCCTCGCCGGACGTACCCTGATCGTCAACCTGCCGGGCTCGACCGGTGGCGTCAGGGACGGCCTGGCCGTCCTGGAGCCGCTGCTCGCGCACGCCGTCGACCAGCTCGGCGGCGGGGACCACCCCCGGCCCGACGCACCTGCTTCCGGGAGAGCGCACTGAACGCCGGCTGGCCGGTAGAACTCCACGAGGGGGACGTCGCGCTGCGCCCGATCCGGGGCCGGGACCAGCGGGAGTGGCAGGAGGTCAGCCGCCGCAACCGGGACTGGCTGCGGCGCTGGGAGGCCACCGTGCCGCCCGGCCCGGCCGGCCGGGGCACCGGCCCGCGCCCGACCTACCGGCAGATGGTCCGGTTCCTGCGCGGTGAGGCCTCGGCCGGGCGGATGCTGCCCTTCGTGGTGCTCCACCAGGGCCGGCTGGTCGGCCAGCTGACCGTCGGCGGGATCACCTGGGGCTCGATGTGCTCGGCCAACGTCGGCTACTGGATCGACGAGGCGGTGGCCGGCCGGGGCATCATGCCGGCGGCCGTGGCGCTTTCGGTGGACCACTGTTTCACCACCCTCGGCCTGCACCGGATCGAGGTCTGCATCCGGCCGGAGAACGGACCGAGCCGCCGGGTGGTGGAAAAGCTCGGGTTCCGCTCGGAGGGAATGCGGCCGCGCTATCTGCACATCGACGGCGACTGGCGCGACCACCTGGTGTACGCGCTGACCGCCGAGGAGGTTCCCGAGGGGATGCTGGAACGCTGGCGGACGCTCAGTTCGGCGCGGCGCCCGCGTAATTGAATATATGTTCGAACCAAATATCGATATGGCATCGGCGTGGCGACGGACGGGCACAAATACCGGCAAAATAGTCGGAGAATCAGCTTGATCACACGACACGCCGTGCCAAATTGCTGCCGTGCCTTCCCCGGCGCCCGTACGGTGTGAAACGTGAGCAGTAGCGGCCTTATCTACGCCGTCATCGTAGGGGCCTGGGCCGCCTATCTGGTGCCGATGTGGCTCCGCAGGCAGGACGAGCTCAACGAGGCGCGCCCGACGGAACGCTTCAGCACCGCCATCCGCCTGCTGGCCGGGCGTTCGGCGCTGGAGCGGCGGGCGGCCCGGGCCCTGGGCGACGAACCGCGTGACGACGAGCAGAGCGACGACGGCCCTCCCGTACGGGACGAGGCCGCCCCGGGCGACCCCGGCGCCGGTCCCGACGGCGATCCCGGTGCCGACCGCGACGGTGATCCGGGTGCCGACCGCGACGGCGGGACCGCGCCGGAGCCGGAGCGGCTGCCGGAGGCGGAGCCGCAGCGGCCCGTGCTCCGCGCGCCCGAGCTCCGCGCCCCCGAGCGCCCGACCGGTGCGCGCGGCGGGATCGAGCCCCGGGCTCGGCTGCTGGCCCGGCGCCGCCGGATGGTCACCGTCCTCTTCCTGGCCTTCGCCCTCGGCGCGGTCGTCGCGGCGGTGTCCGGCCTCGCCTTCCTCTGGGTCCCGGCCGTGCCGGCGACCCTGCTGACCCTCTACATCGGCCACCTGCGCAAGCTGGAGCGGCTGCGGTACGAGGTGAAGATCGACCGGGTCCGGGCCGCCCAGGCCGCCGAGCGGCTGCGCAAGCGCGAACAGCAGCGTGCCGAG
This sequence comes from Kitasatospora sp. NPDC005748, assembly GCF_040630735.1. Taxonomy (NCBI): domain Bacteria; kingdom Bacillati; phylum Actinomycetota; class Actinomycetes; order Kitasatosporales; family Streptomycetaceae; genus Kitasatospora; species Kitasatospora sp. NPDC005748. Next base: position 32,832 of record NZ_JBEXYD010000020.1, on the reverse strand, counting down.
GCCGGTCCGGCCGAGGAGGCGCCGGAGCGGGGCCCCGAGGCCGCGGAGCCGGCCGGGCGCGGCCGCTCGCACCTGCGGCTCGCCACCGACCGCGACCGGGCCCCGGAGCCGGCGGGTCCGGCGTCCGCCTCGGCACTGGCGGAGGCGACCGAGCACGAGGAGTGGGTCGACGGCATGCGCGAGCGCGGCGCGGCCGGTCCGGACTCCTGGGAGCCCGTGCCCGTCCCGCTGCCGACCTACGTCACGGCTCCGGTGGCGCCCCGGGTCAGCCGGGGCCTCGACCTGTCGGCCCCCGGCACCTGGACGGCCGGCCGTCCGGCGGAGGCCCGCACCGGAGAGGTCCGTACCGGGGAGGTCCGGGCGACCGAGGCGCGCAACACCCCGCTCTTCGACCAGTACGCCGAGCCCGCCGCCACCGAACCCCGCCGGCGCGCCGCCAACGAGTGACCGCCCGGGGGTGCTCCGGCACCCCCGGCCGTCCGGTCCTCCGGGGGTGGTCACGAGCCCCCTCCGAAAGGTGCTAAAGTTTCTTCTCGTTGGGGCTGTGGCGCAGTCCGGTAGCGCACCTCGTTCGCATCGAGGGGGTCAGGGGTTCGAATCCCCTCAGCTCCACCCAACAGGAAGTCCCGCCCGATCGAGAGATCGGGCGGGACTTCTGCGTTGTGCCCGGAAGGTGCGGCGGACGGGCGGTCAGCGGGTCGTCACGGGCCGGGAGTTGGGCCTGTGACGATGATCACCTGACCACCACGACGGTGCACGGGGCGTGGTGCACGCAGTACTGGGTGACGGTGCCGAGGGCGGCGCCGGGCGGCGCGGCGCGGCCACGGCTGCCGAGGACGAGCACGGCGGCGCCCTCGGCGGCGCCGGTCAGTGCCGGACCGGGCGCGCCGGCCTTGAGGTGGCGCCGGACGGCGGAGGGCCCGGCCGAGGGTCCGGCGGAGGACAGTGCGGCGGCCAGGGTCTCTTCGAGGATCCGCGCGGCGTGCCTTTCGGGGCCGAAGCCGTCCAGGGCGGGCGGGACGAGGCCGTGCTCGCCCAGCAGGCAGGGGAACTCCCAGACGGTCACCGCCTCCAGCGGGCCGCCGGTGACGGCGGCGAGCCGGGCGGCCCAGCGGACGGCGGCGAGGGAGAGCGGGGAGCCGTCCACACCGACCACGATCCTGCCGTCCGGCTGCCGGGTCATCTTTCGAGCCTAGAGCGGTGCCGCCGGACCGGCGAGACGGCCGAGGGCCGGCCGGAGAGGCTCTGGCCGGCCCTCGGGAGGGTGTCGGGTGCCGTCAGGGCTGGCCCGAGCCCGCGTACGGGCCCGGCTGCGGGGCACCGGCCTGCGGCGGCACGGAGCCGTAGCGGGCCGGCCGGCGGCCGTGCGGGTGGCGGGTGAGGGTGTAGCCGGCGACCCCGGCGAGGGCCGCCAGCACGCCGCCGGCCAGGGTCCAGAACCACCGGCTGTTCCAGCCGGAGAACCAGCCGGTGTACCAGTGCTCCTCGGTCTCCTCGGGGGCGGCCGCCTTGGCGGTCGCGGCGCCGCCGCCGACCGGCGGGACCAGCGGGGCCTTCAGCTCCCCGCCCTCCGGCTGGGCGTTGTCGGCGTCGCCCTTGGCACTGACGTGCAGCTGGACGGAGGCGGCGAGGCCGAGGTCCGGCTGCGGGGCGTCGACGAGCGAGAGCCGTACGTAGTAGGTGCCGGGCAGCGGGTCCCCGGACCAGGGCTCGGCCCAGGAGCGGACCTCGCGCAGCGTGCAGCTGAGCGCGAGCGAGGCGGCGGCCGGGTCGGCGGTGGCGTTCTGGGTGCCGGCGGTGCAGGACTGGCGGCGGCGCAGCCCGTCGAACACCTCGACGCTCCAGGTCTGCGGGCCGTGCCGGTCGGCGGAGGGGGCCAGGCCGACGGTCAGGCCGACCGTCGCGGTCTGGCCCTCGGAGGCGCCGAACGCCCAGTACAGGTAGTCGCCGGTGGAGGCGGCGACGTTGGCGTCCTGGCCGGGGGCCAGGTTGATGGCGGTCAGGAAGGACGTTCCGGCCTTGGTGGCCGGGGCGGGCGTCCCGCTCGCGCCGGCGGAGGGGGACGGCGAGGCGGCGGAGGCCGCGGGAGCCGCCAGCACCAGGGCGGGGAGCAGGGCGAGCGCGGCGAGCGCGGCGCGGGTCGTCGAGGTACGCATGGTCAGTTCTCCCGCCAGACAGCGATCCGCCAGCGTGCGATCCAGCCGAACAGCAGGCCGGTCAGCAGGCCGGCCAGGGTGAGCACCAGCAGCAGGATCCAGCCGCGGCCGAGACCCATCGCCGGGCCGTCCGGGGCGGGCGATGCGGCGGACAGGTCGACCGTCAGCTCCAGCGGCAGGCCGGGGTCGGCCTGGACGCCGGGCAGGGCGGCCAGCGAGTTGCTGACGACCAGGCAGACGGTGGTCTCCGGCTTGCCGCTCGGCGAGGCGGACGGCGTCGCGGAGGCGTAGCCCTTGGAGTCGTCGGTGGACCAGCGCAGACCGGTGGAGATCACGTCGGTCCGGCCGCTGCCGGCGTCGGTGCCGCGGACCAGCTCCTGGCCGGTGGCGCTGGTGGCCTGGAGCAGGACGCCGTAGTCACGGGCGACACCGCGGTCCAGCGCGACGCTGACCGAGGCGCGCAGCTCCTGCCCGGCCTTGACCGGGACGCGGTAGACCCGGTGCTCGGAGAACTTCTCCCGGTCGCTGTAGACACCGGGGGTGAGGACGGGCGCGCTCTCGCACTTGTCGGTGCCCGCCGTCTTGACCGGTGCCACGGTGTAGGTGTCGTTGGAGCGGTCCACCAGCTGCTTCACCTTGTCGGTGAGCTGCTCCTGGGTGCGGACGTCGGTGTAGGTGCCGCCGGTCGCGTTGGCGATGCAGAGCAGCTGCTGGCGGGTCTTGTCGTCGTGCGCCAGGCCGAGGGTGTCGATCACCAGGTGGATGCCCTGGGCGGCGAGCTCACGGGCCACGTCGCACGGGTCCGGCGGGGCGCAGGAGTCCTCGCCGTCGGTGATCAGCACCACCCGGCGGGTGGTCTCGCCCTTGCCGAGGTCCTGCGCGGCACCGCGCAGGGCCAGGCCGATCGGGGTCCAGCCGGTCGGGCGCAGGGTGGCGACCGCGGTCTTGGCCTCGACCTTGTTGGTCTTGCCGACCGGGAAGAGCTGCTTGGTGTCCAGGCAGCCCTGGGCCTTGTCGGCCTCGCCGGGGACGTTGGCGCCCAGCGTGCGGATGCCGAAGTCGGTCTCCGGGGGCAGGGCGTCGATCACCTCGTTCAGGGATTGCTGGGCCACCGCGATGCGGCTCTTGCCCTGGATGTCGGTGGCTCGCATCGAGCCGCTGACGTCCAGGACGAGGTCGACCCGGGGGGCTTCCTTGCCGGCGTTGCCGGCTGATGGTTCGTCGGCATGGGCGGGCAGGCCGCTGAGCAGCGCGCCGCCTGTTATCGCCAGGGCGGCCAGCAGGCTGCCGAGCCTGGCCTTCGGGCGTCGTCCGGTAGTCACCCGCCCGATCCTAGGGATCATCAGTTCGCCATGGCCAACGCGGTCCGGTGCACGGGCCACCGGACTCCGGCGCGAACTCCCGGACGCCGGTGGGACATCGGCCGCCGGATGCCCAGGCGTGCGCCGCCCGGGTCGGGGCGGGCGCCGGTCGGACGGCCGGCGGCGGGTGCGGTGGCGGGGCCGGGCGGCGGTGCGGGTAGTGGCGGGCCGGTTCGACGAGGCGGGACACACCGGCCGCAAGAGCCCATATCTGCGGATAGCGCTCGTTAGGGTGACGAACCGGGGCACCGGCGCCCGCGCCCGGCCGGTACGTCCGACGGATTGGAAGGACCAGCACATGAGCAATCTCTTCGCGATCGCCTACCCGGATCTGGCCACCGCCCAAGCGGTGCGCAACGAGGCGGTCGGACTGCAGACCCAGAAGCTGATCGACCTGGAGGACGCGGTCGTCGTGGAACGCCGCGAGGACGGCAGGATCAAGCTGCACCAGCAGGTCAGCACCACGGGTGCGGGCGCCGCCTCGGGAGCGCTCTGGGGCGGCGTCATCGGTCTGCTGTTCTTCATGCCGCTGCTCGGCGCGGCGGTGGGCGGCGCCGCCGGCGCGGCGGTCGGCGCCTCCACCGACATCGGGGTGGACGACGACTTCATGCGCGAGGTCGCCCAGCACCTCCAGCCGGGCACCGCCGCGGTGTTCCTGCTGGTCCGCCGGGCCACGGCCGACAAGGTCGTGCCGGCGCTGGCCCGCTATGGCGGCCGGATCATCCAGACCTCGCTCTCCGCCGGGGCCGAGGCCGAACTCAGGGCCACCGTCGAGGCGTCCCGGGTGCAGCCCGCCCCGGCCTCCGCCCCGGCCTCCGCCCCGGCCTCCGCCTGAGCCCCACCCGCCGGACCGGCCGGCCGGGCCGGGGCGGACGGGCCCGGCCGGCCGGCCGCCCCGGCCGTCGTTCCGTCAGCAGCACACCCGCGCAGCAGGACACCCAGGACGGTCCGTGGCGACACCCTCCGCCGTGACGAGAACCGCCGGCCGGCCCCGCCGGACGGTGCGGACCCGGCGCACCACCGAGCTCGCGCTGGTCCTGGCCGCCGTGCTGATCGCCGTCCTCGGCTACGCCGAGGTCGGGGTCAACATCGACGGCACGGTCCCCGCCGACGCGGCCGAGTACGGCGCCGCGCTCGGCGTGCTCGCGCTGCTGGCGCACGCCGTGGTGCGCTGGCGGGCGCGGTACGCCGATCCGCTGCCGCTGCCGATCGGCGTGCTGCTCAACGGGATCGGACTGGTCGTCATCTACCGGCTGGACCGGGCCACTCCCGGCGGCGGCGCGGCCCCCACCCAGCTGCTCTGGTCCACGCTCGGGGTGGCGCTGTTCATCGCGGTGGTGGTGCTGCTGCGCGACCACAAGCGGCTGCGGCGCTACGCGTACATCGGCGCCCTGGTGGCGCTGGTGCTGCTGGTGCTGCCGATCTTCTTCCCGCCGGTGTACGGCTCGCGGATCTGGATCACCGTCGGACCGCTCTCGTTCCAGCCGGGCGAGTTCGCCAAGATCCTGCTGGCGGTCTTCTTCGCCGCCTACCTGGCGGTCCACCGGGACGCGCTGGCGCTGACCGGCCGCCGGGTGCTCGGGTTCCAGCTGCCGCGCGGGCGGGTGCTCGGGCCGGTCCTGCTGATCTGGGCGGCCTTCGTGGGCGTCCTCGTCCTGGAGACCGACCTCGGCACCTCGCTGCTCTTCTTCGGCCTCTTCGTGGTCATGCTCTACGTGGCGACCGCGCGCAGCGGGTGGATCGCCATCGGGCTGTTCCTGGCCGCGGTGGCCGCGGTCGGGGTCGGCTGGCTCTCGCCGCACGTGCACAGCCGGGTCAACGACTGGCTGAACCCGCTCGGCTCGATCGCCGAGGGCCAGGGCGCCAACCAGATCGCCCAGTCGCTGTTCGCCTTCGCCTGGGGCGGGGAGCTGGGCAGCGGCCTCGGCAACGGGCACTCCGTGCTGATCGGGTTCGCGGCCAAGTCCGACTTCATCCTCGCGACCATCGGCGAGGAGCTGGGGCTGACCGGGCTGATCGCGCTGTTCCTGCTGTACGCGCTGCTGGTCGCCCGGGGCTTTCGCACCGGCATCGCGCTGCGGGACCCGTTCGGCCGGCTGCTCGCGATCGGGCTGGCGTCGATCGTCGGCCTCCAGGTGTTCGTGGTGGCCGGCGGGGTGCTCGACCTCATCCCGCTGACCGGGATGACGCTCCCGTTCGTCGCCCAGGGAGGCTCCTCGGTGGTCACCAACTGGATCATCGTCGCGCTGCTGGTGCGGATGAGCGACATCGCCCGCCGCCCGTCCGCCGGGGAGGTCTGATGGCGCTCGGCCGCTCCCGGGGCGGCGGGCCGCAGGGCCGGCCGGGGATCTCCGTCACCGGCCGCCGGGCGGGCACCTTCTGCCTGCTGCTGACCGTGGCGCTGTGCGTCCAGGCCACCCGGGTCCAGGTGTTCCGGGCCGACGAACTGGACCACAACCCGGCCAACCAGCGGCTCACCATCGAGCGGTACTCCCAGCCGCGCGGCAACCTGCTGGTCGGCGCCGACAGCGTCACCGGCTCCGAGCCCACCGGCGGCCGGTACGACTACAAGCGCACCTACACCGACGGCCCGCTGTACGCCGCCGTCACCGGGTACTCCTCGCAGGCCTACGGGAACACCCAGCTGGAGGGGACGGAGGACGACCTGCTCTCCAGGACGGACAGCCGGCTGGCGAGCTGGGCGGTCTGGGACGCCGTCGCCCGCAAGCAGAACCCCGGCGGGGACGTCTACACGACCATCGACCGGGCCGCCCAGCAGGCCGCGATGCGCGGACTCGGCGGGCAGCAGGGCGCGGTCGCCGCGATCGAGCCCGCCACCGGCCGGATCCTGGCGCTGGCCAGCACCCCCTCGTACGACCCGGGCAGCTTCGCGGGCTCGTCCGCGGCCGACCAGGAGGCCTGGAACCGGCTGCAGGCCGACGCCGACCAGCCGATGCTCAACCGGGCGCTGCGCCAGACCTACCCGCCCGGCTCGACCTTCAAGGTGGTCACCGCGGCGGCCGCGCTGCAGCACGGCGTCGTCACGGACCCGGACGCGCCGACCGGCGCGCCCTACCCGTACGTCCTGCCGGGGACCACCACGCCGCTGGTCAACGACACCCCGGCGTGCGACGAGCCGGGGCAGTCGCTGGACACCGCGATGGTCCACAGCTGCAACAGCGTGCTGGGCTACCTCGGGGTGCAGGTCGGGCTGGACCGGATGGTGGAGACGGCCGCGGACTTCGGCTTCAACGACCCGAGGCTGGACGTCCCGGTCCGGCCGGCCCGCTCCAACTTCGACACCCGGATGAACGAGTCCCAGCTCGCGCTCTCCTCGATCGGCCAGTTCGACACGGCGGCCACCCCGCTGGTGATGGCGATGGTCGCGGCCGGGGTCGCCAACAACGGCGCCGTGATGCGTCCACAGCTTGTGGACAAGCTGACCAAGCAGGACGGCACCACCGTGCAGCTGATGCGCCCGGCCGCGTACCGGCAGGCGATGAGCCCGGCGGTGGCCGGGCAGGTGCAGCGGCTGATGACCGACGTGGTGGAGAACGGCACCGGGCGCAACGCGCGGATCGGCGGGGCGGTGGTCGGGGGGAAGACCGGCACCGCCCAGCACGGGGTGGACAACTCAGGGACGCCCTACGCCTGGTTCATCGCCTGGGCCAAGCCGGTCGGCTCCGGCGCGGTGGCGCCGGTGGCGGTCGCGGTCGTGGTCGCGGACAGCGACGCGACCGATGTCACCGGCGGCGCGCTGGCGGCGCCGATCGCCCGGTCGGTGATGCAGGCCGTCCTCGGGCGGTGAGGGGCGGAACGGCCCGTGCGCCGGGAGCACGTCGCTGACCTGCGGCTTAGCGGCTTGGCCCAAGATCCGCCGTTTGCGAAGTGTCCGGTTTGTGCATGCCAGTGCGACGATTCGTACAATGCGCACCGCGCGACTGTTCGTTTGCGACACTGGTGCATTCGCGGGGTACTGTCCCATCTTTGTTCGGTTGGTCCCCGATGGCACCCCACGGCGCGTCGAGTGACCGGCCGCTAGGACACCCTCCCTCGCCCAGCAAGGATCCTCGTTTTGGCCAGCAACGCCCTCGGCGCGCGCCTGTTGCGGCGCAAGCCCGTCTCGACCCTGATCGCCGAGAGCGAGGGCCGCGACGGCCTTCCCGCCGGTGCGCCCGAGGAGGGCGGACGCTCCGGTATCCACCTGCGCCGCACCATCGGCCTCTGGCAGCTGTCCTCGATCGGGATCGGCGCCACCATCGGCACCGGCATCTTCTTCGTGCTCAGCACCGCCGTGCCGTCGGCCGGTCCGGCCGTGATCCTGTCCTTCGTGATCGCCGCGGTCACCGCCGGCCTCACCGCGCTCTGCTACGCCGAGATGGCCTCCGCGATCCCGGTCTCGGGCTCCTCGTACTCGTACGCATACGCCACCCTCGGCGAGGGCGTCGCGTTCGCGGTCGGCATCTGCCTGCTGATGGAGTACGGCGTCTCGGCCTCCGCGATCGCGGTGAGCTGGGCCGAGTACCTCAACAAGTTCTTCGACCTGGCCTTCGGGTTCAAGATCCCCGAGGCGGTCTCCGGGGCGCCCGACAGCACCCACTGGTTCAACCTGCCGGCCCTGCTGCTGGTCGCGATGGTCTGCACCCTGCTGATCCGCGGCGTCAGCGAGTCGGTGAAGGTCAACGCGGCCATGGTGGGCATCAAGATCCTCATCCTGCTGCTCTTCATCGGGGTCGGCCTGACCGGCTTCCACTCCGGCAACCTGACCCCGTTCATGCCGCTGGGCATCGGCGGCGTCCAGGTGGCGGCCTCCAGCATCTTCTTCTCGTTCATCGGCCTGGACGCCGTGTCCACCGCCGGTGAGGAGGTCAAGAACCCGCGCCGCACCCTGCCGATGGCGATCATCATCTCGCTGGTCGTGGTCACCCTGCTGTACATCCTGGTGGCGCTGGCCGGCATCGGCGCACAGCCCTGGGAGAAGTTCGACGGCCAGGAGGCGGGCCTCGCCCAGATCCTCCAGGACATCACCGGCCAGAGCTGGCCCGCCATCGTCTTCGCGATCGGCGCGATCATCTCGATCTTCAGCATCACCCTCGTGGTGATCTACGGCCAGACCCGCATCCTGTACTCGATGGGCCGCGACGGCATGCTGCCCAAGCGCTTCGCCGAGCTCTCGCCGCGCACCGGCACCCCGGTCTGGAACACCATCGTGGTGGGCCTCGGCGTCGGCGCGCTGGCCGCCTTCATCCCGCTGAACGTCCTGGCCGACATCACCAGCCTGGGCACCCTGATCGCCTTCTCGGTGGTCTCGGTCGGCGTGATCATCCTGCGCCGCACCCAGCCCGACCTGCCGCGCGGCTTCAAGGTGCCCGGCTACCCGGTCGTCCCGCTGGTCAGCGTCGGCTTCTGCATCTACCTGATCACCGGCCTGCACGCCGACACCTTCCGGGCCGGAGCGATCGCCCTGACGCTCGCCGTGGTCGTCTACTTCGGCTACAGCATGAAGCACTCCAAGCTGGAGAAGGCGGCGCGGGCGACCGACGCCACGGCCGGCAACCCGGCCGGCTGAGATTCGCGTACCGAGCACCCGCGGACGGGGCCGTCGAAGGGCGAATGCCACTCGGCGGCCCCGTCCGTGCCACCGCAGACTCCCGGCCCGGAGATGGCGACACGGCGTGGCCCCCGCCCATAACCTTCCACCATGGTGAGCACCCGCACGCCCGGCTACTCCCGCCCGCGCGGCCGCTTCACCGGCCGTGGGGCCGCGCCGGCCCCGCCCGCAGAGGCCGGGCCGCCGACCCGACGAGACCGTCCGCGCGGTACGGCGGCGCCCCGGCCGTTCCCCCGTCAGCGTGGTGACCGGTCCACCGGCACCCCGCCCGATCGGCTGAACCCGACCCGGCTCGCCGCGCTGCGGCGCGTCCAACTGTTCGGCTGCCTGGTGGCGGCCGGCTGGGCGGCGGCCTTCCCGCTCGTGTCGGACCTGCCCAACCAGCGGCTCTGGGGGACCGTCGCGGCCCCCGCGTACGCCCTCGCCGGGCTGTTCTGCCTGACCCTGCCGCGCCGGTGGGCGGCCCGTGCGGCCGCCGGGGTCGCCCTCCTGGGCGCCGTCCTGGTGCCGCTGGCGCTGCTGGCGCTGCAGGGTCGCCACCAGTCCGAGGTGATGGTGGTCGAGCGCTCGGCGCACCTGCTGCTCACCACCGGCAGCCCGTACCTGCCGCACCCGGTGGTGGTCACCGACTACAACCCCTACCTGCCGGCGATGACGCTGTTCGGGATGCCGCGTGCCCTGGTGGGCAGCGGCAATCCGGTGGCGCAGGTGGTGGGGGACGCCCGGATCTGGTTCGCGCTGACCTTCCTGGCCTGCCTGCTGGCCAGCTGGCGGCTGCTGCGGCCGTCCCGGGACCGGGCCCCGCTGCTGCCGCTCGCGGTGCTCACCGCCTCGCCGCTGATCGCGCTGGCCCTGGCGGTCGGCGGGGTGGACCTGCCGCTGATCGGGGTCTGCTGCCTGGCCATGGCCCTCGCCGAACGGGACCGCACCATCGGCGCCGGGCTGGTGCTCGCGCTGGCCTGCACCCTGAAGTGGACGGCCTGGCCGGCGCTGCCGGTGGCCGTCCTGCTGCTGTGGCGGCTCTACGGGCGGCGCCCGGCGGCCCGGGCCGGACTGACCGCGCTCGGCACCGGCCTGCTGGTGATCCTGCCCTCGGTGCTGGTCCGGGCCGACGAGCTGCGCGAACAGGTGGTGCGGTTCCCCCTGGGGCTGACCGCGATCCAGACGCCGGCCGGCAGCCCGCTGCCCGGCAAGGTGCTGGCCGGGTTCGGCCCGACCGGGCACACCGTGTCGCTGGCGCTGATGACGGTGGGCGGGCTGGGGGTGGCGATCTGGCTGCTGGCCCGGCCGCCGGTCTCCGCGATCGCCGCCGCCGACCTGCTGGCGGCGGGGCTGGCGATCGCGTTCATGCTGGCGCCGGCCGGGCGCTTCGGCTACCTGGCGCTGCCGGCCGTCCTGGTGATCTGGCCCCGGCTGGCCGCCCGGCGGTGGAGCGGGAGCCCGCCGGTGCCGGCCGGCTGCCTGCTGACCCGGCCGGAGCCGGCGCTGCCCCGGGGCTGACCGCGGGGCGGCGCAGGCCGGGCGTCAGCGGTTGCCGGCCGCCTTGATGACGGCGGCGACGGCCGGGCCGGCCGCGTCGGCGCCGTGGCCACCGGCCTGGACCTCGGCGGCGACGGCGATGTTGCCCCGGTAGGCGGTGAACCAGCTGTTGGTGGTGTCCATCCCGGCGACCTCGGCCGAGCCGGTCTTGGCACCGGCGTTGTCCGAGATGCCGGCCATCGCGGCCTTGGCCGTGCCGTCCTTGGCGGTGGCGGCCATCATCGCCTTCAGCTTGGCGTCGGCCTCCGCGGAGAGGTTGCGGGCGGCCTTCTGCTGCGGCAGGTCGGCGACCAGGATCGGCTGCTTGAACTCACCGCTCTGCACCGTGGCGGTGATCGAGGCGATGGCCAGCGGGTTCATCTGGACCTTGCCCTGGCCGATCGACTGCATGGCCTGCTCGTCCTTGTTGGCGCCCGGGTCCGGCACCCGGCCGTCGACGTTGGGCAGGCCGGTCTTCCACTCCAGGCCGATGCCGAAGACGTCCTTCGCGGTGGCACCGAGGGTGGCCGGCTTGAGGCTGGCCAGGCCCTGGTCGATGAAGGCGGTGTTGCAGGAGATCATGAAGTCCTGCTGGAGCGTGTTGTTCGGGTAGGCGTCCGGGAACGAGTTCGGAATCGCCTTCGGGTTACTGCTCTTCACCGGACAGGCGACCGGGGTGTCCGGGTTGACGCCGGCCTCCAGCAGGGCCGCCGAGGTGACGATCTTCATCGTCGAGCCCGGGGCCAGCAGGCCGACGAAGGCCCGGTTCTGGCCGGTGGCCGGCGCGTTGGCGAAGGCCAGCACCTGGCCGGTGCTCGGCTCGATGGCCACGATCGAGCCCTGCTTGCCGCCGAGGTCCGCCATCGCCTTCTCGGCGGCGGCCTGCACGGCGTTGTCGATGGTGACCTTGAACGGCTTGGCCGGCTTCGGCTCGACGATGGTGAACAGCTTGTCGGTGACGCCCTTGCCGGCCGCGTCGGTGATCACCACGCCGCTTCCGGCGTCGCTCTGGTCCTTGGTCGGGTCGGCCTGGAGGAGCTTGCGGGCGTTGTCCTGGAGGGTCGAGATCAGCGCCGGGGTGATCGAGGCGCCCTGCAGCGCCTTGCCGTTGCGGTCGACCACGTTGCCCGCGGGGGCGAAGACCGGCTGGGTGGCGATCACCTCGCCCGCGGTCAGGTGCGGGTGGATCACCGACGGGGCCCAGTGCACGGCCGGGGTGTTGTCGCTCATCTTCACGACGCCCAGGAAGCCGTTGTAGTCCCAGACCCGGTTGGTGCCCTCGAACTCGGCGCGGGCCTTGAAGCCCATCAGCACGCCGGAGGGGGCGGCGGAGGCGGAGGCCGACGGCGATTCGGTGCCCGCCGCGGTCGGCGCCGCGGAGCCGGTGGCGGCCGCGGGCTTGGCGCCCGGCGAGGGCGTGCCGGTCGCGGAGGCGAAGGCGGCGGGGGTGGCCGGGCCGGACGGCGCGAGGGTCAGCGCGCTGGGCTTGACCTGGTCCTTGAACGCGGTCAGCGCGGCGGTCGCGGCCGCCGGGTCGTCGGTCAGCCCGGCCGCCTTGGCGATGTCACCGGCGGCCCAGGCCTCCAGGAAGTCCTTGGCCCCGGCCGCGGCCTGCTCGGCGCTGGGAGGCTCGGCGACCACCGTGCGGGCCTTCTTGGCCTCGGCGGTGTCGGAGCCGCCCGACCCGACGAGGCTGTAGGCCCCGTACCCGCCGCCCGCGAGCACGGCGACGGAAACGCCGGTGATGATGCCGATCTTGGCGCCTCTGCGCATGGTGCTGTTCCCCCAAGGGTCTGGCGACTGGCCGCAGCCGGAGATGGCCGGATACGCGTTCGGTGACCAGCCTAGGCAGCCGAACTCGGTGCGCCGACGAAACGCCCGGGTCTTGTGACGGATCTGGTACGTGTCGCGCACCACGTCGGCACGGTTCCCGCCCCGGGGCCGTCAGATCCAGGTGTTGAACCACATCCGCTTGCGCCAGTCGTCCATCGGGATCGTCTGCCCGGTGTACAGCGGGTAGAAGAAGAGGAAGTTCCAGACGATCAGCAGCACCAGCAGCCCGGCCGCCGCGGAACCGATGATCCGCCGGTCGCGGGACGCCCCGGCCGGCCCGATCAGGGCGCCGACCAGCATGGTCACGGCGAGCACCAGGAACGGCACGAAGGCCACCGCGTAGAACAGGAAGATGGTCCGCTGCTGGTAGGCGAACCAGGGGAGGTAGCCGGCGGCCAGGCCGCAGAGCACCGCGCCGGCCCGCCAGTCGCGCCGGGCGGCCCAGCGCCACAGGCAGTACACCAGCGCCACCACGCCGGCCCACCAGAGCAGCGGGGTCCCGATGCCCAGCACCTCGCGGGCGCAGTCGCTCGCGGTGCAGCCGGCCTGGCCCTGCTTCGGGGACTCGTAGAAGAAGGAGACCGGTCGGCCGAGCACCAGCCAGCTCCACGGGTTGGACTGGTAGGTGTGCGGATCGCTCAGGTGGGTGTGGAAGTCGTACACCGTGGAGTGGTAGTGCCAGAGCGCCCGCAGGCCCTCCGGGATCCACGGGAACGCGGTGTCCCGGCCGACCGCCCAGTCCCGGCCGTAGCCGCCCCGGCCGGGCACGGTGCTGCTGGCGAACCAGCCCCACCAGGAGGTCACGTAGACCACCGCGGAGACCACCACGACCGAGACGAAGGCCGGCACCACGTCCCGGACCAGCGTCCACAGGTACGGGCGGCCGGCGCCCGCCAGCCGGCGCGAACCGGCGTCCCAGAGCACGGTCAGCACACCGAAGGCGGCGGCCACGTACAGGCCGCTCCACTTGGTCGCGCAGGTCAGGCCGACGCAGACGCCGGCCGCGATCCGGTACGGGCGCCAGCCGAGGTTCAGCCGCTGGGCCAGGGCGGAGTCCGCCACACCGCCCAGGCGCGCGACGATCCTCGCCCGGGTGCGGTCGCGGTCCAGCAGCAGGAAGCCGAACGCGGCGAGGATCCAGAACATCACCACCAGGTCCAGCAGCGCCGCCCGGCTGAGCACGAAGTGCAGGCCGTCCACGGCGAGCAGCAGACCGGCGACGCAGCCCAGCAGGGTCGAGCGGAACAGCCGGCGGGCGATCCGGGCCACCATCAGGATCGACAGCGTGCCGAGCAGCGCCACCGCGAACCGCCAGCCGAAGGGGTTCATCCCGAACAGCTGCTCGCCCGCGCCGATGATCCACTTGCCGACCGGCGGATGGACCACGTAGCTCGGGTCCGGCCGGTACGGCACCGCCGACCCCGCCATGATCTGCTCGTTGGCGCCGTCCGGCCAGCTGATCTCGTAGCCGCCGTGCCAGAGCGCGTACGCGTCCTTGGCGTAGTACGTCTCGTCGAAGATGATCGCGTTCGGCTCGCCGAGGCCGCTGAACCGGAGCAGTCCGCCGAACAGGGCCACCAGGAGCGGGCCGAGCCAGCCGGCCCAGCGGCAGAGCCAGGACCAGAGCGGCGCCGGCACGGCTGCGCCGAGCCGCAGCAGGACCGGCGAGGGGGCGACCCGGGCCGGCGTCACGCCCGGGCCGTCCGGCATCGGCGGCACCAGCCGCTCGGCGAGCGTGGCCTTCGGCGGCGGCGTGTAGCCGTGCCGGGCCAGGCGCCGCAGCCAGGACGGCTCCGGGCGCTCCTCCTCCCCGGACGCGCGCGGGGCGGGGACGGCGGGGGACGCCTGGTCCGTCAGGACCGGCACGCCGACGCCACCCTGCGCGGTGTGGTCTGTACCAGTGGGCGTCTGCGCCGCCGTGTCGCCGTTCATCCGCCACATCGTAGGGGCGCTTCCTTCGGGGAGGACGGCTCCCTCCGAAGCTGCCCGAATCGTCACCAAAAACACCCGGGGCCCGGTTACTGCAAGGATGGGGCCCGTGACAGGAGTACTCGTTCTCGCAGGCACCCCCATCGGCGACGTCTCGGACGCCCCGCCCCGGCTGCTCACCGAGCTGGCCACGGCGGACGTGATCGCGGCCGAGGACACCCGGCGGCTGCGCCGGCTCACCCAGGCGCTCGGGGTGACCCCGGCCGGGCGGGTGCTCTCCTACTTCGAGGGCAACGAGGTCGGCCGCACCCCCGAGCTGGTCGAGGCGCTGCTGGGCGGCGCCCGGGTGCTGCTGGTGACCGACGCCGGGATGCCGTCCGTCTCCGACCCCGGCTACCGGCTGGTGGCCGCCGCGGTGGCCGCCGACGTCAAGGTCACCGCGGTGCCCGGTCCGTCCGCGGTGCTCACCGCGCTGGCGCTGTCCGGCCTGCCGGTGGACCGCTTCACCTTCGAGGGCTTCCTGCCGCGCAAGACCGGGGACCGGGCGCGCCAGCTGGCCACGGTCGCCGCCGAGCCGCGCACCATGGTCTTCTTCGAGGCCCCGCACCGGATCGCCGAGACGCTGGCCGCGATGGCCCTCGCGTTCGGCGCCGACCGCCCCGCCGCGGTCTGCCGCGAGCTGACCAAGACCTACGAGGAGATCAAGCGGGGCCCGCTCGGCGAGCTGGCGCAGTGGGCCGCCGACGGGGTCCGGGGCGAGATCACCGTGGTGGTCGCGGGCGCCCCGCCGGCCGCCCCGGCCGAGCTGACCCCGGCCGAGCTGGCCCGCCGGGTGGCTGTCCGGGAGGAGGCCGGGGAGCGCCGCAAGGAGGCCATCGCGGCGGTCGCGGCGGAGCTGGCGCTGCCCAAGCGGGAGGTGTTCGACGCGGTGGTGGCGGCCAAGAACACGCCGGCCGGGCCGGCCTGAAAGCCGCAGGTGCCGGGGGTGACGGGGGCGCGTACCTTGGAGTGAAGGCCCCGGTAAACGCCCGCCGAGCTGAAGCTTTGGCCGTGGTTTTCGGTCAGGATCCACCCTTTCGTATAGGGATTCCCAATCCGCGTCCAAGTCTTCACAAGAGGGGCATCGGCCGGGGCGATCCGGGCATTTCCTGGGATGGAAAGACCCAGCCGGGCGAGCGCCCGGCGGGCGCTGGGAGACTGCTATGAGCGAGACGATCGGTAGCCCCCGCGGTGGCAATGCGCTGAGCGACCCCGGCCTGACCGGCCGGCCGCAGACCCCTGTCGAGACCGTCCGGGAGGCCTACTCCTTCGCCTGCCTGAGCTGCGGATACGGCTGGGAGCAGGCGTACGACATCGAGCACCACATGGCCCGGGACGGGCACGTCGTGTTCGAGTACCACGCCAACGGTGTCCGGGTGCCGTCGCCGCTGCTCAAGCCGACCTGCCCGGGCTGCGGCGGCCACACCGTCCGGATCATGCGCGAGGGCCGGGTGGCCAGCGCGGACAAGTCCTGGCAGCACGCCCCGGGCTACTCGGCGCACGCCGAGCCGGCCGGTGCGCAGCGGGTGGCCGCGCCCGCCGCGCCGCGCGGACGCCTGGCCCGGCTCTGGGCGCGCGTGACGGGCTGAGCCCGGGAGGACGGTTCGGCGGCCGGTCGGCGGACCGACGGCCGGACGACCCGGCGGAGCGGGAGCCGACCGGGGACCGGCGCGAGGCGCCGGCGGGCGGGCGGCGCCGGCCCCCGGTGGGCACGGGTCGAGGGCCGCCCCCGTACCCGATTAAGCTTGCCGACCATGGCGGCCACTGCAGAACACAGCACCACCGGGGACGCGACCCCGGCGTACTACGTCACCACCCCGATCTACTACGTCAACGATCGCCCGCACCTGGGTCACGCCTACACCACCGTGGCGGGCGACGTGCTGACCCGCTGGCACCGCCAGCGCGGCGAGAAGGTCTGGTACCTGACCGGCACCGACGAGCACGGTCAGAAGATCCTGCGCACCGCCGAGGCCAACGGCGTCACCCCGCAGGAGTGGTGCGACAAGCTGGTCGAGGAGGCGTGGAAGCCGCTCTGGCAGCACCTGGAGATCGCCAACGACGACTTCATCCGCACCACCCAGGAGCGGCACACCGACCGGGTGCAGGAGTTCGTCCAGGACCTCTACGACAAGGGCGAGATCTACAAGGGCGGCTACTCCGGCCCGTACTGCGTCGGCTGCGAGGAGTACAAGCTCCCCGCCGAGCTGCTGGACGGCGCCACCGAGGGCGAGAAGCTCTGCGCCGTGCACAAGCGGCCGGTCGAGTGGCTGGAGGAGGAGAACTACTTCTTCCGGCTCTCCGCCTACGGCCCGAAGCTGCTGGAGTTCTACGCCGCGAACCCGGACTTCATCCAGCCCGCCACGGCCCGCAACGAGGTGCTGCGCTTCGTCGAGCAGGACCTCAAGGACCTCTCGATCTCCCGCTCGACCTTCAACTGGGGCGTGCCGCTGCCCTGGGACGAGAAGCACGTCCTCTACGTCTGGGTCGACGCGCTGCAGAACTACATCACCGCGGCCGGCTACGGCACCGACCCGGAGCGCTTCGCCGAGCTCTGGCCGGCCTCCGTGCACCTGGTCGGCAAGGACATCCTGCGGTTCCACGCGGTGATCTGGCCGGCCATGCTGATGGCCGCCGGACTGCCGCTGCCCAAGCGGGTCGTCGCCAACGGCTGGCTGATGGTCGGCGGCGAGAAGATGTCCAAGTCCAACCTGACCGGCATCGCCCCGCAGGACCTCACCTCGCACTTCGGCGTGGACGCCTACCGCTACTACTTCCTGCGGGCCATCCCGTTCGGCACCGACGGCTCGTTCTCCTGGGAGGACTTCACCGCCCGGTACACCTCCGAGCTGGCCAACGACTTCGGCAACCTGGCCTCCCGGGTGGCGGCCATGGTCGGCAAGTACTTCGACGGGGCGCTGCCGGCCTCGCCGGCCCACGGCCCGGCCGAGCAGGCCGTCGCGGACGGCCTGACGGCGGCGGTCGCGACCGCCGACCGGAAGATCGGCGAGGAGCTGGACTTCGCCGGCGGCCTCGCGGCGGTCTTCGAGTTCGTCAAGCAGGTCAACGGCTACCTCACCGAGCAGGCGCCCTGGAAGGTCGCCAAGGACGAGTCCGAGGAGGGCCGGGCGCGCCTCGCGACCATCCTCTACACCGCCGCCGAGGCGCTGCGGGCCACCGCCGTGCTGCTCAACCCGGTGATGCCGGCCACCGCCGAGAAGCTCTGGGTCTCGCTCGGGGCCGAGGCCGCCGGTCTCGGCGCGCTGTCCGCGCAGACCGTCGCCACCGCGGCGGACTGGGGCCGGCTGCCCGCCGGCGCCACCGTCACCAAGGGCGAGATCCTGTTCCCGCGCCTCGAAGAGAAGCCCGCTGCCTGATGGCGAAGAAGGACGACGACCGGTCGACGCCACCGCCGCTGCCCGCCCCGCTGGCGGTGGCGGTCGCCGACTCGCACACCCACCTGGACATGCAGTCCGGCACCCCCGCCGAGGGCCTGGCGCGCGCCGCCTCCGTCGGCGTCACCACCGTCGTCCAGGTGGGCTGCGACGTGCCCGGCTCGCGCTGGGCCGCCGATCTGGCGGCCGAGTTCGAGCAGGTGCACGCGGCCGTCGCCCTGCACCCCAACGAGGCGCCGCGGATCTTCCTCGGCGACCCGGACGGCTGGTCCGGGCAGCAGCGCCCGGCCGGCGGCGCCGCCGCGCTCGACGCCGCCCTCGCCGAGATCGACGCGCTCGCCGCGCTGCCGCAGGTCCGCGCCGTGGGCGAGACCGGCCTGGACTACTTCCGGACCGGTCCCGAGGGCGTGGAGATCCAGAAGGAGTCGTTCCGCCGGCACATCGAGATGGCCAAGCGGCACGACAAGGCCCTGGTGATCCACGACCGGGACGCCCACGAGGACGTCATCGCGGTGCTGCTGGCGGAGGGCGCCCCCGAGCGGACCGTCTTCCACTGCTACTCCGGCGACGCCGCGATGGCCAGGACCTGCGCCGAGCACGGCTGGTACCTGTCCTTCGCCGGACCGGTCACCTTCAAGGCCAACCAGCCGCTGCGGGACGCCCTCGCCGCCACCCCGCCGGACCGCGTGCTGGTCGAGACCGACGCGCCCTTCCTCACCCCGCACCCGTACCGGGGCCGCCCCAACGCGCCGTACCTGATCCCGGTCACCGTCCGCTCGATGGCCGCGACGCTGGGGCTGCACGAGGACGAGCTGGCCACCGCCATCGCGGCGAACACGGCCAGGGCCTTCGGGTACTGAGCCGACCGGACCGGGCGTTCCGCCGGGCCATGCGCGCCGCCGCACCCGGTGGTGAGCGCCCCCGCCGCGGTGGCCGAACCCCGGGGGCTCCCCGCGCCCGTATCCTTGGCGCGTGAGCACCACCGATCCCACCTCTGACATCCACCTGCTGGGCGCCGCCGACGTGCGGGAGCTGGCCGCCGCGTTCGGTGTGAAGCCGACCAAGCAGCGCGGGCAGAACTTCGTCATCGACGGCAACACCGTCCGGCGGATCGTCCGGGCGGGCGGGGTGACGGCCGAGGACTCCGTGGTGGAGGTCGGCCCCGGGCTCGGGTCGCTGACGCTGGCGCTGCTGGAGGTCGCGCGGCACGTCACCGCGGTCGAGATCGACCCGGTGCTGGCGCGGCACCTGCCGGACACCGTCGCCGCCCGGCTGCCCGGCAAGGCGGACGCCTTCGACCTGGTACTCAGCGACGCCATGGAGGTCACCGAGCTGCCCGGCCCGCCGCCCACCGCGCTGGTCGCCAACCTGCCCTACAACGTGGCCGTCCCCGTGCTGCTGCACATGCTGGCGACCTTCCCCAGCATCGAGCGCACCCTGGTGATGGTGCAGAGCGAGGTCGCCGACCGGCTCGCCGCCAAGCCCGGCAACAAGGTGTACGGCGTCCCCTCGGTCAAGGCCAACTGGTACGCCGAGGTGAAGCGGGCCGGCGCCATCGGGCGCAACGTGTTCTGGCCCGCGCCGAACGTCGACTCCGGGCTCGTCTCGCTGATCCGCCGCGATCCGCCGCGGACCACCGCGAGCCGCACCGAGGTGTTCGCCGTCGTCGACGCCGCGTTCGCCCAGCGCCGCAAGACCCTGCGCGCCGCCCTCGCCGGCTGGGCCGGCTCCCCGGCCGCGGCCGAGCAGGCGCTCGCCGGCGCCGGCATCGACCACAAGCTGCGCGGCGAGATGCTGACGGTGGAGCAGTTCGCCGCCATCGCCGAGCACAAGCCCGTGAAGCCGGAGTCCGAGTGATCACGGTACGCGTCCCCGCCAAGGTCAACGTCCAGCTGGGAGTCGGCGGGCTGCGCGCCGACGGCTTCCACGACCTGGCCAACGTCTTCCTCGCGGTCGCCCTCGGCGACGAGGTGACGGCGAGCGCCGCCGGGCCGGGCGAGGGCGTCACCCTCACCTGCTCCGGCCCCGACGCGGCCGCCGTCCCGCTCGACGACAGCAACCTCGCCGCCCGCGCGGCCCGGCTGCTCGCCGCCCGGCACGGCCTCGGCGAGCCGGACGTGCGGCTGCACATCGCCAAGGCCATCCCGGTGGCCGGCGGGATGGCCGGCGGCAGCGCCGACGGCGCCGCCGCCCTGGTGGCCTGCGACGCGCTGTGGGAGCTCGGCACCCCCGCCGGGACGCTGCTGGAACTGGCCGCCGAACTCGGCTCCGACGTGCCGTTCGCCCTCCTCGGCGGCGTCGCCCTGGGCCGGGGACGCGGCGAGATCCTGGACCCGCTGCCCGTCACCGGGACCTTCCACTGGGTCTTCGCCGTCGCCGACGGCGGACTCTCCACCCCCGCCGTCTTCCGCGAGTGCGACCGCCTCCGGGAGGAGGCCGGCACCGGCTCCGGCGACACCGAGGTGCCCACCCCCGACGCCGACCCCGCCCTGCTCGCCGCCCTCGCCGACGGTGACCCCGTCGCGCTGGCCGGTGCGCTCGCCAACGACCTCCAGCCGGCCGCCCTCTCGCTGCGCCCGTCGCTCGCCGCGACCCTGCGGGCCGGCACCGAGGCCGGCGCCCTCGGCGCCCTGGTCTCCGGCTCCGGCCCCACCTGCGCCTTCCTGGCCAAGGACGCCGAGGCGGCGGCCGCCGTCGCCGAGGCCCTGCGCGCGTCCGGCACCTGCCGCACCGCGCACGCGACGTACGGCCCGGTCCCGGGGGCTGGCGTACTGCCGTAGCGGGCCCCGCCGGCATCCCCGTTAGGCTGGGGAGATCGGGGCGACCCCGAATGGGGTGCGTACCGGGAGATCGGCGCGGCCCCGACCGCCGAATCCAGGAGCGCAGCACACGTGGCCGTCAACCTCGCCACCATCGAGTCCGTCACGAAGGTCTACGGCACCCGGGCCCTTCTGGACGGGGTCAGCCTCGGCGTCAGTGAAGGGGACCGGATCGGCGTCGTCGGCCGCAACGGGGACGGCAAGACCACCCTGATCCGGATGCTCGCCAAGCTGGAGGAGCCGGACGGCGGGCGGATCACCCACGCCGGCGGGGTGGAGATGGCCGTCCTCACCCAGCACGACTCGCTCGACCCGAAGGCCACCATCCGGCACGAGGTGATCGCCGGCCGGGCCGACCACGAGTGGCTCGGCGACGCGCGGATCCGCGACATCATCGAGGGCCTCTTCGGCGGCCTCGACCTGCCCGGCTTCGCCGAGGGCCTGGACACCGTGATCGGCCCGCTCTCCGGTGGCGAGCGCCGCCGGATCGCCCTCGCCAGGCTGCTGCTCGGCTCGCCGGACCTGATCGTCCTGGACGAGCCCACCAACCACCTCGACGTCGAGGGCATCGCCTGGCTCGCCAAGCACCTCCAGAACCGCCGTTCCGCGCTCGTCTGCGTCACCCACGACCGCTGGTTCCTGGACCAGGTCTGCACCCGGATGTGGGACGTCCAGCACGGCGCGGTGCACGAGTACGAGGGCGGCTACTCCGACTACGTCTTCGCCCGCGCCGAGCGCACCCGGATCGAGGCCACCGAGGAGCAGAAGCGCCAGAACCTCGCCCGCAAGGAGCTGGCCTGGCTGCGCCGCGGCGCCCCCGCCCGGACCTCCAAGCCGCGCTACCGGATCGAGGCCGCCAACGCCCTGATCGCCGACGTGCCGGACCCGCGGGACAAGAGCGAGCTGATGAAGTTCGCCAACGCGCGGCTCGGCCGCACCGTCTTCGAGCTGGAGGGCGTGACCGTCACGGCCGGCCCGAAGCTGCTCCTGGAGAACCTGACCTGGCAGCTCGGCCCCGGCGACCGGATCGGCCTGCTCGGCGTCAACGGCGCCGGCAAGACCTCGCTGCTGCGGGCGATGCGCGACGCGTACGCCTCGGAGGGCGACGTGCAGCCCGCCTCCGGTGTGATCAAGGTCGGCAAGACGGTCCGGCTGGCCTACCTCTCGCAGGAGGTCGCCGAGCTGGAGCCGGAGACCCGGGTGCTGCAGGCGGTCGAGCAGGTGCGCTCCCGGGTGGACCTCGGCAAGGGCCGGGAGATGAGCGCCGGTCAGCTCTGCGAGCAGTTCGGCTTCGGCAAGGACAAGCAGTGGACGCCGGTCGGCGACCTCTCCGGCGGCGAGCGGCGGCGGCTGCAGCTGCTCCGGCTGCTGATGGACGAGCCCAACGTGCTGTTCCTCGACGAGCCCACCAACGACCTCGACATCGAGACGCTGAACCAGCTGGAGGACCTGCTCGACGGCTGGCCCGGCTCGATGGTCGTGATCAGCCACGACCGGTTCTTCATCGAGCGCACCACGGACGTGGTGCACGCGCTGCTCGGTGACAAGAAGCTGCGGATGCTGCCCAACGGCGTCGACGAGTACCTGGAGCGGCGCGCCCGGATGGCGGCCGCCGCGGTGCCGGCTGCCGCGGCCGGCGTCGTGGCGGCGGCGTCGGCCGGCCCGTCCGCCGGGGACGTGCGGGCGGCGAAGAAGGAGATGCAGAAGCTGGAGCGGCAGATCGCCAAGCTGGACCAGAAGGAGGCCAAGCTGCACGCCCAACTGGCCGAGCACGCCGCCGACTTCTCCAAGGTCGCGGAGCTGGACACCGAGCTGCGCGGTGTTCGGGAGGAGAAGGAGGAGCTGGAGATGAGCTGGATGGAGCTGGCCGAGCAGGTCTGAGGGCCGGTCGGGTCGGCCGGGCCGGCCTGGCCTGGCGGGCCGGCCCAGCCGGTCGGGGGCGGGTGGCCGGTCGGCCCGGTCAGCCCGGCAGCCTGGTCGGCCTGGTCAGCTTGGTCGGCCTCGGTCGCCGAGGAGCGTTTCGAGTTCGTCCGCCGCACGGCCCAGCGCGCTGCGCGCCGGGTCGTGCGGCCGGGTCGGACGGGCCGCCGGCCGGGTCGGCGGCCGGTGCGCGCGGGCGGCCGCGGTGAGGTCGTCCAGGGCCCGCCGGACCCGCTCCACCTCGCCCGGGTCGGGGACCCGGCCGCCGTACCGGATCTGTGCCGCGTACGCCGCCACGGCGCCGCTGAGGCGCTCCAGCGCGGCGGTCGCGGGCAGCCACCGTTCGGCGAGCCGGCCGGTGGGCGGCGGCTCGGTGAGACCCTGCTGCACCTCCCGGCGGGCGTCGGCGAGGGCGCGGTAGGCGGTGCGGCGGAGCCAGACCTCGGCGACCGGGGTGGCGGGGGCTTGTGCGGTGGCGGGGGCGTGCGTGGTGGCGAGGATCTGGGTGGCGGCGGCCGGGATCGGCCGGGTCTCTCCGGTGACCGAGGCGAGGTAGGCGTGGAGCGCGGCCGTCGCGTCGACCAGACGGGGCTCGATCCGGTGGCGCGGGCGTTCCGGCCAGAGCAGGTAGCCGAACAGCAGCACGATCGCACTCGCGAGCGCGGTGTCCAGGACCCGGGGCCAGAACTCGGCCGCGCCGCTCTGCCCGCCGAGCTGGAGCAGGATCAGCGCCATCGGGGTGATGGCGACGGTGTTCAGGCCGTAGTGCGCCGCCGTCGCGTACGGCAGCAGGGCCACGCAGAGCGCGGCGATCACGGTCAGCGCCCACGCGTCGGTGGTGAGCAGGAGCACCCCCGCCGTCACCGCCACCCCCAGAACGGTGCCGACCGAGCGGCTGACCGCGCGCAGGAACACCGAGCCGAGGTCCGGCTTGAGCACGAAGGCGATCGTCATCGGCACCCAGTAGCTCTTGCTGAGCGGCAACGAGGCGGTGGCGGCCGAGCCGACCGCGATGCAGAGCGCCACCCGCAGGCCGTACCGGACCGACTCCCGGGAGAGCAGCCGCACGCGCAGCCGCCACGGGTCCGGGGGCGGCGGTGGCGCCGTCCCCAGGGCGGCCTCGCGCCCGGCGACGGTCTCGGCGGCCGCCCGCAGGGCCGCGTCCAGCGCCTGCCGGGACGGCGTGTCGGGCTGCCAGTCGGGCACCGCCACCTCGCCGCCGCCGCGCTCCACGGCCCGGGCGAGGAGCCCGGGGACGGCGGCGGCCTCCGGCGGGACGGGCCGCCAGGCCCAGAGCAGTCCGCTCGCCGCCTCGGTGGCCGCCAGCGCCGCCTCGTACATCCGGCGGAGCCGGACGGTGCGGGGGGCCTCGGGCACCCCGGGGCGAGGCGGCGGGAGGAGGTCCTGGAGCTGGTTCAGACGGACCGTCAGGACCTGGCGCGACGCGGCGCCCCGCGGGGTGCCCAGGTCGGCCAGGGTGGCGCCGAGCGCGTCGTACGCGGCGGCGAGCGCCCGGGTGCGCGGGTCGGCGCGCGGGCGGCGGTGGCTGCGGCCCGGCAGGCCGAGCAGGACCACGAAGGCGGCCCCGGCGAGCATCATCGGCGCGGCCGCCCACCACGGCCGGGCGAGCGGCATTCCGCTCCCCAGCGCGGCGGAGACCAGCAGCAGCATCCCCGCCGCGGACCCGCGCGGCCCGGTGGCGCTCAGCGCCCCGGACACGAACGCCGTGGCGGTGAGCGCCGCACCGATGGCCAGGGCGGTCGACAGGAGCCCCCGGGGGTGGAACTCCTGCAGGGCGGTGCCGATCAGCATGCCGAGCGCGGAGGCGGACACCGCCGAGGCGATCCGCGGGGCGCGCAGCCGGGTGGGCTCGACGCGGTCGTTCATGGTGGCGTGCATCGCGCCGA
The DNA here is from genome assembly GCF_040630735.1 of Kitasatospora sp. NPDC005748. Taxonomy (NCBI): domain Bacteria; kingdom Bacillati; phylum Actinomycetota; class Actinomycetes; order Kitasatosporales; family Streptomycetaceae; genus Kitasatospora; species Kitasatospora sp. NPDC005748. The sequence goes on along the minus strand of NZ_JBEXYD010000020.1, from coordinate 8,344 downwards.
GACCCGCGAAGACGCCGAGGTCCAGGTGGTGGGAGAGCAGCCCGAGCGCGAGCGGCACCGCCATGCCGACCGCCGCGCGCACCGTCGGCGCGAGCGGCAGCGGGGGCCGGGCCGGACGGGCGGCCCGCGCCCACCAGGGGGTGCTCCGCCGTACGGGACCGGACGACCGGGACGGCACGTGATCACATCCATTCCGCTGCGGGCCGCCTCGCACGCGGGTGGGCGGGGCGGAGGGTCGCTGCTGTGCGACATTGCGCGGCAGATGAGGTCGTACCCGGCCGAACCGGACCCGGCCAGTCTAGCGGGCGGCCGGGCGGGGCCGCCGGGGCCTGTACGTGTCAAGTTCGTACCGATCGCACGCCCCTGGGGCACCGGCCCTGCCGACCTGACGGAGCGGGTGGCTACGATGGCTCAGGCGACTGCTGTCCGGACGGCGGGCGGCACGCCGAGTACGACTGTAAGACCGAGAAGTTGACGGTGTGTTGCGGTGCGGCGGCCCACGGGCCGCCCCGCACGCGGGGGAGAGGTGGATTTGCGGTGGCTGACGCACCTGTAGGCGGAGAAGCCGGGACGAACGGCGTGACGGCGCCTCCGGACGACAAGCCGTTCACGCTCGGGACCCATGGCGGCGGCTGGTTCGGCGGCATGTTCGGCGTGGTCGACAACGTCGTCCGGGCCGTGGAGACGAACGTCAGCGCCTCGGCGCTGGTGTCCGCCTTCGGAAGCAAGAACGTCAAGATCGAGCTGGACACGCTGACCGCCTTCGCGAAGAAGATCGAGGCGCTGCTCCAGGCGATGGAGGGCTCGGAGGCCGCGCCCTACAAGCTCCAGGAACAGCGGCTGCACGCGGACAACTTCGGCAAGGGCTTCACGCAGTCCACCGACCTGACGGCCGCGTACGGGAAGACCCACGACGCCCTGGTCAAGCTGCACAAGGACTTCGTCTCCCAGATCGAGGCGATGAAGACGGCGGTCGCGCAGACGGCGGGCAACTACGCCGGCAACGAGGAGAACACCACGGCCGCCCAGCAGGCGGTCGCGAAGAACGCCGGTGTGGTCAACCCGGCGGCGGGGCCGAACGGGCCGGGCCCGACGAGTGCCCAAGGACTCTGACGGTGGTGCAGGTCGAGACTTTGAGTGACACGGGGAGTGAGTGATGGCAGGCGGAACGGACTTCGAGGGCAAGCAGCACGAAGAGCTCAAGGCGATGGTCGCGAGCACCGACCCGGCGAAGGTCCTGAGCCGGGGTACGCAGCTCACAGCAGCCGGAAAGGTGCTGAAGGAGCTCAGCGCAGCTCTCAAGGCTCACGTCGACCAGATTCAGTGGGAAGGGCCGGCAGCCGAGAGTTTCAAGACCTGGGCCGGGAACTTCCACAAGTCTGCGGCGCTGCTCGGTGACTACTCCACCGGCGCCGGTGACGCGATGCACCAGGCGGGCGAGGCGCTCAGCACCGCCAAGACCGCGGTGCCCGACGTCCCCAAGACCGAGGTCGAGACGGTCAACAAGCACAACCGCCAGCCGTGCCCCACCATCACTCCGGTGCTGGAGATCAAGTACGGCGGTGTGGGCAGTTCTGCCGACCAGATCATGAAGAAGGTCGACTCCAACTGGGTCACCGCGACCGAGGCCGCGGCGGCGAAGAAGAAGGTCGACCAGGAGCACCAGGAAGCCATCAACCAGATGGTGAAGCTGGCGCAGGCCTACGAGGCGGCGACCACGAAGCTGAACTCGCTCGAAATGCCGAGTCTGCCCGGCGTGCCGGGCGGTGACGGGGTGCACGGGAGCGAGGACGTCCCGGTCGGTGGCGGTGGCGGCGGAACGGGCTCCAGCCACTACGCCCCCAACCCCAACACGGGTGGCGGCGGCGGTGGCGGGAGCTACAGCCCGCCGCCCGGTGGCGGAGGCGGCGGCTCGGTGACCCCCCGTCCGCCCGCGCCGGTCCCGACCGGGCCCGGGCACATCGACCCGGTCCCGCCGCGCCCCGGCCCGACGCCGGTGCCGCTGCCGGGTGACCCGGGCATCCCGGCGCCGACGCCCGACCCGTCGTCTCCGGTGATCCACCGACCGGGGACCGGCATCGACAGCGTGCCCACCCTGCCGACCTCTCCCACCGGTCCGGTGGCGCCGACCGGGCCCGGCGGCTTCCCGCCGAACGGCCCGGGAGGTACGCACGGGCTTCCGGTCGGCCCCGGCGGTCAGCCCGGCGGGCCCCTGCCGTTCAACCCCTTCGGCCCCGGTGGCGGTTCGCTCCCCCCGAAGGGGAGCAGCCCGACCATTCCGACCTCGGGCCGGACGAACCCGTTCGGTGGCGGTGGCGGATCGGTCCCCCCGAAGGGAACCCCGTCTGGGCTGCCCGGCGGCGGACAGCCCTTCGGATCGCGTGAGGCCCAGGGCGGCAGCGGTCGGTCCGCGGCCGGCAACGGCATGGGCGGTTCGGGCGGCGGCATGCACCCGGGCATGGGCGGCGGTCACGGTGGCGGAGCCTCCGGTGGCAGCTCGCGCGGTCGGGGCCTGACCTCGACCACTGGTGGCACGGTCGGCGGGACCAAGGGTCCGGCCGCGGGGGGTGCGTTCACTCCCGGTGGCACGGGCCTGCGGAGCCGGGCGGGTGCCACGGGCGGTGCGGGCGGGGAGAACGGGCCGCGCTCGGGCCAGAACGGCATGGCGGGCGGTCCCGGCATGTCGGGTCACGCGGGCAAGAGCGAGCGCGACCGTCGCAAGCGTGCGGACTACCTGCACGAGGACGAGGAGACCTGGACGAGCGGTACGCCGCAGAGCAATCCGGGCGTGATTGAGTAGGACTGTGACGACTGCCCGGCCACTGGGCTCCCCCGGTGGCCGGGCAGACCTGTCCGGGGCGGCTCCCGGGCGACGGGGAGATCAACGAGGAGTGGTGATGCGGCGGACGGACGTACGGGGACGCGGGCGCGGGTTCGCCGCTGTGTTGTTGGCTGCGGGTGTGATCGCGGGGCCGGCCGCGCTGCCTGCCGCCGCGGTGGATTCGATCCGCGCGCAGCAGTGGCATCTGGACGCCATGAAGGCGCCGGACATGTGGAAGACCACCAAGGGCGAGGGCGTCACCGTTGCCGTGATCGACGGCGGGTTCAAGCTGGACCACCCGGATCTGGTCGGGCAGTTGCTGCCGGGGAAGGACTTCAGCGGCCTGCCCGGCGGGATCGGGGATTTCAAGGACGGCCACGGCACCGGGATCGCCAGTCTCATCGCAGGGACCGGCAAGGGGATGGGCGGTCAGGGTGCCTACGGGCTGGCCCCGGGGGCCAAGGTCCTGCCGCTGAAGATCAAGAACGACTCCAACGCGGGAAGTGTCAGTACCTCCGACTTTCTCGACCGGATCGGCCAGGCCATCACCTACGCGGCGGACCAGGGGGCCAAGGTCATCAACATCTCCCAGGCCGGCCCCGCTCTTCAGGCTTCCTCCGAATCCGTTGCCTCCGTGAACAGCGCGATCGCCCATGCCGTTGCCAAGGGCTCACTTGTGGTGGCGGGCGTGGGCAACTCCGCGCAGGCGGGCAACCCGGTCGAGTACCCGGCCGCACTGCCCAGCGTGGTCGGCGTGGGAGCGATCGATCAGAACATCACGACCACGGCAGAATCGGAGCAGGGGCCGCAGGTCGACCTGGTCGCCCCCGGTATCGACATGTACGACGCCTGCACCGGAGCCTCGGGGTACTGCAAGACCCACGGGACCTCCGATGCCACGGCCATCGTCTCCGCCTCGGCGGCGCTGCTCTGGTCCGTCCACCCCGACTGGAGCGCCAATCAGGTGCTCCGTGTGCTCATCAACACGGCGGGCAAGCCCGCGGACGGTTCCAACCGCAATGACGGCATCGGCTACGGCGCGGTCCGGCCCCGGATCGCGCTGACCACGCCGGGGGACCCGGGGCCGGCGGACGTGTCCCCGATCCCCGAGAAGGCCGTCGAGGCCCCCTCGGCTTCGCCGTCGGCCGCCCCGTCGCCCTCGGCGAGCGCGCCCACCGGTGCTTCGGCGGCGGCGAGCGCGCCGCAGACCGCGAACAGTGCCCCCGTGGCGGCCCCGCCGGCCGCGCAGCCGCCCGCCGCCGAGGCGTCCGACTCCGGCAGTGCGCTGCCGATCGTCGTCGCCGTGGTGGTCGGGCTGGTGCTCGTGGCGGGCGTGGTGTTCCTGGTGCTGCGCCGGCGCGGGGCGGCCACCGCCGCGCCGGCCGTCGAGGCGCCGCCCGCTCCGGTGGGGTACCCGCAGGCTCCGCCGCAGGCCGGGCCCGGGGTGCCGCCGGGGCCGCCGGGGCCGCCGTCGTACGGGCCGCCGGCTCCGCCGAGCGACAATCCGTACGCCCGCTAGGGGAGACGGTCCGACTGCCCGGCCGCTGGGGTGAGCCCCGGTGGCCGGGCAGTCGTCGTCGGTGGTGGCCGTGGTGCGGGGCGGGCGTGAGGTGCCGGTTGTGCGCCGTCGTCACCCGGGTGGGCGCTGTCGCGGGGGTGCGGGGGTCGCCAGGGTGGCGGTATGGATACGCAGGAAGCCCGCCGGTCGGCGCAGTTGCGCAGGGCCGCGGCGGCGGCGCTGATCGGTACGGCGATCGAGTTCTACGACTTCTTCATCTACGGGACGGCGGCCGCGCTGGTCTTCGGCGGGGTGTTCTTCCCGGGCCTGGGCACGGTGGGTGCGCTGCTGGCGGCGTTCTCGGTGTACGCGGTGGCGTTCCTGGCCCGGCCGCTGGGGGCGGTGGTGTTCGGGCACTTCGGGGACCGGCTGGGGCGGCGGGCCACGCTGGTGGTGTCGCTGCTGCTGATGGGCCTGTCGACGGCGCTGGTCGGTGTGCTGCCGGGGTACGGGGCGTGGGGGTGGTGGGCGCCGGCCGCGCTGGTGCTGCTGCGGGTCTGCCAGGGCGTCGGGCTCGGCGGGGAGTGGGGCGGGGCCGCGTTGCTGATCGCGGAGAACGCGCCGGCCGGGCGGCGCGGGCGGTACGGGGCGTTCCTGCAACTGGGGCCGACCATCGGCTTCGCGCTGGCCAACGGCATCTTCCTGGTGCTCCAACTGGCGCTGAGCGAGCGGTCGTTCCACGGCTGGGGCTGGCGGGTGCCGTTCCTGGCGTCGCTGGCGCTGGTGGCGACGGGGATGTTCGTGCGGCTGCGGATCGAGGAGACGCCGCTGTTCCGGGCCGGTGAGGTGCGGACGCGGCCGCCGGTGCTGGAGGTCCTGCGCGGGCACTGGCGGACGGTGCTGATCGGCTGCGGGGCGATCACCGTCGGGTACGCGCTGTTCTACCTGACCACCACGTACGCCCTGGCGTACGCGACGACCGGGCTCGGGGTGCCCGGCACGGTGGTGCTGTCGATGCTGCTGACGGGCGTCGCGGGCCAGGCCGTGACGGTCTGGGTGAGTGCCCGGCGCAGTGACCGGTGGGGGCGCCGGCGGATGCTGCAGGGGGCGACGGGGCTCGCGGTGTTCTGGTCGCTGCTGCTGTTCCCGCTGCTGGAGACGGTGAGCCGGCCGCTGATGTTCCTGGCCCTGGCCGGGTCGATGGTGGTGCTGGGGTGCCTGCTCGGGCCGCTGGCGGCGTACCTGCCGGAGCTGTTCCCGACCCGGGTGCGGTACACCGGCGCCGCGCTGACGTACAACCTGGGCGGGGTGGTGGGCGGTGCGACGACGCCGCTGATCGCGACCAGGCTGACCGACGCCTACGGGACGGCGGAGCCGGTCGGCTGGTACCTGGCGGCGCTGGGGCTGGTGTCGCTCTGCTGCCTGCGGCTGCTGCCGGAGACCAGCGGGACGGACCTCGCGCCGGCCGGGGCCGACGGCGGACGCCGCCGGGCGCCCGTCCTGGGGGCGGACCCGGCGGCGTAGCGCGCGGTGGTGGTGCCGCGCCTGGTGCCCGGCGGGCGGCTCGGCACCCCGGTGGGTCACTGTCAGGCGGCGACGGGGGTCAGGGCGGCGCGGCCGGCCAGCAGGGTCGCGGTGTGCTTGGCGACGCGGTCACCGAGGTGCTCGGCGGTGGCGATGTCGGCCAGGTGGACGGCGTCGGTGCCGCCGTCGGACGGGGTGGAGGCGGCGGCGCCGGCGAAGAAGCCGAGGCGGTTGAGGTCGTGCTCGGTGCCGGTCGAGGAGTTCCAGCCCGGCTTGAGGCCCAGGTTGACCCAGTTCATGCCGTGCTGGGCGGCGAGGGTCTGGAAGAAGCCGAGGGTGCCGGACTTGTCGCCGCTCTTGGAGGCGGAGTTGGTGAAGCCGGCGGCGACCTTGTCCAGCCAGGCGTCGCCGAACCAGCGCTTGCTGCTGGCCTCGGCGAAGACGTGGAAGGCGCCGGAGGCGGTGCCCATGTAGGTGGGCGAGCCGAAGACGATCGCGTCCGCGGCGTCCAGCCGGGTCCACTGCTCCTCGGTGATGGTGTCGACGGCGACGGTGACGACCTCGGCACCGCTCGCGGCGGCGCCGCGGGCCACGGCCTCGGCGATGACGGCGGTGTGGCCGTAGCCGGAGTGGTACGCGATGGCGACGGTGGGGCGGATGGCGGTCATGGCTGGGTGCTCCTCGGTGGGACGCGCGAAAAGGGAACGGCAGGGGAGGCCGGGGTCGGCGGCTCGGCGCCGCCCCGTCCAATGGTCTCTAATGTAGACCAGGTCTCCAGAAGTTACCAAGAATGGATTGGAGACCGAAGGGCTACCCTGGAGGGCATGACGACGCAGGAGCGGTCCCCGGCCGGGCCGGAGCAGGCCCAGGACCTCGATGTCTTCGCCCAGCTCTGTCCGAGCCGCGCCATGCTGGCGGACCTGGCGGACAAGTGGACGATGCTGATCCTGATGGGCCTCGGCGAGTTCGGTCCGCAGCGGTTCTCCGAGCTGCAGCGCGCGGTGGACGGGGTCAGCCGCAAGATGCTCACCCAGTCGTTGCGCACCCTGGAGCGCAACGGCCTGGTGCGGCGCACGGTGCACCCCGAGACGCCGCCGCGGGTGGTCTACGACCTGCTGCCGCTCGGCCGGGAGCTGTCCGCACTGCTGGCGCCGGTCGGTCGCTGGACGGAGGAGCGGACCGCGGAGATGCTCGCCGCGCGCGAGGTGTTCGACGGGGCCCACACGGACGCCTGACCGGCTGTACGACGCCGTCGCGGCGCCCTCGGGTGGGGGGTCGGCGAGGGGGTCGGATGTCCTCGATCGGGTGGTCGGAGCCGATTTCCCTTCCGGGCCGTCGGCCGTGTAATGTCTTCCTTGTTCGACCGGTTCGCCCCTATAGCTCAGTCGGTAGAGCGTCTCCATGGTAAGGAGAAGGTCTGCGGTTCGATTCCGCATGGGGGCTCCAAGTGAAAGACCCTCGCCCAACGGCGAGGGTCTTTTTCGTGTCCGCCCGCCGTCGCCGGGCCGGAGGCGGGCTAGCGGGTCGGGTGCCGAATGCGCTGTGATGGTGCGTCATCGGCCGCCCGCCCCACCGGGTGCGGGCGCGGGCCGGACCCCGACGGGGAGGGTGTCATGGGCGTTCGACTCGTGGTGGTCGACGACCACCGGCTGCTGGCCGAGGCGCTGGCCACCGCGCTCCAGCTGCGCGGTCACCGGGTGCTCGCGGTCGGCTCGCCGGCCGGGTCCGCCGCCGACCTGGTGGCCGGGCGCCGGCCCGAGGTGTGCCTGCTCGGGGTGGCCGGTCCGGCCGATCCCGGGGCCTTCGACGGGCTGCGCCGGATCCGCCGGGAGCGGCCCGAGGTGGCCGTCATCGTGCTCGGTCCGGTCGGTGAACTGCGGGGCGTGGCCGGTGCGTTCGCGGCGGGCGCGGCGGGCTACGTGCCCAGCGACGAGCGGATCGAAGTGGTCGAGCGGGCCATCGGGCGGGCCCGGGCCGGGGAGGCGGCGGTCGCGGTGGACGTGCTCCGGGGCGCCTTCGACCAGTTGCTGCGCCCGGCCGCGGAGCCGGACGACGAAGCGCTTCGCCTGCTGCGGCTGCTGACCCGCCGTGAGGTGCAGGTGCTGGCCCGGATCGCGGACGGCGAGGACACCGCGGCGATCGCCGCCGGGATGCGGATCGCGGCGAGCACCGCCCGGACGCACGTCCAGCGGGTGCTGATGAAGCTCGGCGCGCGGACCCGGCTGGAGGCGGCGGCGGTGGCCGCCCGGACGGGACTGCTGGAGCGGATGGCGCGGGACTGAGCGGGCGGTCCGGCCGGCGGTCCGGAGCACTCCCGCGGCCAGGGACAATAGGCCCCAGTCGTACGTACGTCACCGATGGCCGCCCACCGGCGGACCATCGCCCGCTGGAGGTCTCATCATGAGTAAGTACCTGGTCACGGGTGGCGCCGGCTATGTCGGCAGCGTGGTCGCCGCCCACCTGCTGGAGGCGGGACACCAGGTGACCGTCCTGGACGACCT